>JAJBVE010000063.1 GCA_020859995.1 Clostridiales bacterium | reverse complement strand
AGGCAAAAAATCTGGGATTCGGTTAAACCACAGCTTTTTATTCTTTGGCGCTGTAGAAAATGAATTGCAAAACAAAAAACATGCGTGTATAATAAAACCGCATATGTGCGACGGAGCACAATATTTTGGATACCCGTGGCGTCTGCCGCGGGTATTTATCTATCAAATTATGAGGAGGCAAAATCATCATGTCTTACACAGAAGAAATCTATGACCGGGTAGTTGCGCAGAACCCGGGCGAGCCGGAGTTTCACCAGGCGGTAAAGGAAGTGCTGGATTCTCTGAAGCTTGTGATCGACGCAAATGAGGAGAAGTATCGTTCTGTCAGCCTGCTGGAGCGTCTGGTAGAGCCAGAGCGCATCATTTCCTTCAAGGTGCCGTGGGTGGATGACAATGGCAAGGTACAGGTCAACAAGGGCTACCGCGTACAGTTCAACAGCGCGATCGGACCGTACAAGGGAGGACTTCGTTTCCATCCGTCAGTCAACCAGGGCATCCTGAAATTCCTGGGATTTGAGCAGATTTTCAAAAACTCTCTGACCGGACTGCCGATCGGCGGCAGCAAGGGCGGTTCCAACTTTGACCCGAAGGGCAAGTCCGACCGCGAGGTAATGGCATTCTGCCAGAGCTTCATGACCGAGCTTTCCAAATATATCGGCGCGAACGAGGACGTTCCGGCCGGCGACATTGGTGTAGGCGGCAGAGAGATTGGTTATATGTATGGCCAGTACAAGAGACTGACCGGCCAGTACGAGGGCGTGCTGACAGGCAAGGGCCTGACCTGGGGCGGTTCTCTGGTGCGTACGCAGGCGACCGGCTATGGCCTGGTTTATATCCTGGACGCAATGCTCAAGGATCATGACATCGCGCTTGCTGGCAAGACTGTAGTGGTATCCGGCTCCGGCAACGTGGCAATCTACGCGACAGAGAAGGCACAGCAGCTTGGCGCGAAGGTAGTAGCTATGAGCGATTCCAACGGCTATATCTATGATGCAAATGGCATCAACCTGGATGTGGTTAAGGAGATCAAAGAAATCCGCCGCGGCAGAATCAAAGAATATGTGGACGAGGTTCCGACCGCAGTTTACACCGAGGGCAAGGGCATCTGGACTATCAAATGCGACATCGCGCTTCCGTGCGCAACCCAGAATGAGCTGAATCTTGACGACGCAAAGGCTCTGAAGGCAAACGGTTGCATCGCAGTGGCAGAGGGCGCGAACATGCCGACCACCCGTGAAGCGACAGATTACCTCCTCGCTGAGGGCACGCTTTTCCTGCCGGGCAAGGCATCCAACGCAGGCGGCGTAGGTACCTCCGCACTGGAGATGTGCCAGAACAGCATGCGCCGCAGCTGGAGCTTCGAGGAAGTAGACGAGATGCTTCAGAGAATGATGAATGAGATCTATGAGAAGATCTCCGATGCGGCCCGCCGCTACGGAGTAGAGGGCAACTATGTGACCGGCGCGAACATTGCGGGCTTTGAGAAGGTCGCGGATGCTATGATGGCACAGGGCACGGCACTTTAATTTCCGCGAAGCAACGGGAGCCAGAAGGCAACCGCAAGTGATTATGTGCCGATTGACGGCACAGTTCGGCTGTCTGGTTTAAAAATAATAAAAAATAATTCCCCCATTTTGTTTCCACCATTTATGTAGTATAATAAGCGCGGAAACAGAACGGGGGATTTTCTTTTCACGAAGCAGCGAGTCACGCCGCCCTGTCTTATGACATGGCCTGCACGGATATTGGACTTTGTCAGAAAAGACTTCTCATTGCACATCAATACTTAAGAACATTTTTTGCGCAAAATAGCGAAAAGGGATTCCGGTTTATCCGGTGTGGGAAATGCAGGAAGGAGCGCGCAAAATGGAAATCACAGCATTCTGGCAGGATATTATTGGGCTGAAGGAAGAGAAACTGCTTGCAGAGGCAGTCCGCTATTCTGAAATCCGTACGTTAAAGAAACGGAGCATTGTCATTCGGGAAAATGAACGTCTTACAGAAATCCCACTTCTGGTGTCGGGGGTAGTCAAAAGCTATTGCCTGAGCGCGGATGGCAATGAGCGGATTTTTTGTTTTGGATACCGCGTTGGGGAGCCTGCTACCTCTATTTACAGTCTCGATAAGGAGATTATTTCCGCATGCACCATAGAGGTAGTGCGCGATGCCCAGCTGCTTTACATACCTCTCGAGGAACTGAACCGGCTGGTGCAAAGCAGCATCGAAGCGGCACATGTGTATGAGACCATACTTTCGGTGTCACTGCGAGATATGGCCGAGAGAGACCGCGCACTGGTTTCTTATACCGCAAGGCAGCGGTACGAATGGTTTACCCGATATTATCCGGGGCTGGAGGAGCTGATCAGCAAAAAAGACATCGCTTCCTTTTTAAATATGTCTTCAGAGAGTCTCAGCAGGGTTAGAAAAATTATCAAAAATTGATTTATGTCAAGGCAATAAAAATGCGGTTATGCTATAATTGCAGCAGTTTCAGCCGGTGAGTGTGGCGCTGGTGGGCGAGAGCGGGACTATGGAAACGGTTATTACATCCGGGGAGGAGGTACAGACCGTAGAAGAGTGGGAACATTTTCAGAAAGTGTGGGAACGGACAAAGAGCCAGGTGTGAGAGATGAAATGATCGTGGAGACAAAAAGCTAGGTGTGAGAGATGGAATGATCATGGAAATAAAGAGCCGGGCGTGAGAGATGGAATGATCGTGGAGACAAAAAGCCAGGTGTGAGAGATGGAATGATCGTGGAGACAAAGAGCCGGGTGTGAGTAATGAAAATAATTGCGTGCCCTCTGGGCTGTCTTTTTTGCTATGAAAATCAGCAAAGAGACGTCCGGAGGGTTTTTCTATGCACAAATCAACTCGAAAAATCAAGAAAAAATTCATCATATTGCAGATGGAAAAATTTTGCCGTTTTTGATAAACTCTCTTCTGCGCTGGAGGAGAGAAGCACGGTACATGAAAATTTCAGAGTTTGTTAAAGAAAAATTTAGAATAAAAACGTATTTTCTTTCCAGCCGCGGAATAAACTATAGAAAGCTTAAATATACAGTCAACGGGGAATTATTGCCGGAGATACCCGGCGTGTCAGGAGGGATAAAGGATGTTTGGACAACATAAGAATATGGCTGCGTCAGAGTCCGAAATACTCGGGACGCGTAAGAAAACTGCTTCAAGGATACGAAACTGTAAAATGAAAGAACGCTGGAATGAGCGAATGAAAAAAAGAGAAACAAGGGTTGTCAGAATCAAGGCTGATCCGAGATACACGCGCGCGATCAGGATTCTGAATCGATATTCTATCTTGTTTCACGCACTGCTGGCCTGCGCAATCTGCTTTTTTATTGAATGGGTTTCACGGCATTCGTTTTTGGAAGCTTGCGCGTTCGTTGTGGACAGAAACCTGGTATTTCTTTATAATGCGTTCCTGGTGTGGACCACACTGCTCTTTACGTACATAGTAAAAAGACGCGCAGCCGCGCGCACCCTTATCAGCGTGTTCTGGCTGTTCCTGGGGGTAGTGAACGGCATCGTTCTCGCGAACCGTGTCTCGCCATTTGGCTGGACCGACCTGTCGATGGTCGGTGACCTGCTGACAATGAAGAGCAGTTACTTCACCGACTGGCAGGCTGTGATCGCGATCGTGATCGTGGCTCTGTTGTGTGTGATGCTGGCGCACCTCTGGATAAAAGGACCAAAATACGAGGGAAAACCCCATCGCGTCTCGGGGGCTTTCCTGGTAGTCGCGGTTACTGTTCTGGTTGTTCCAGGTGTGACAGACGCCGCTAAGAGCAGCAATGTCCTGACTGAGTATTTTTCCAATCTGGCGCAGGGGTATAAAGATTATGGTTTTGTCTACAGCTTTACATCCAGCGCTTTGGATACCGGTATGAGCGAACCGGAAGGGTACTCAGAAGAAGCGGTCGCGGAGATTTTAAAGAAGACAGAGACAGAGTAAAACCGTAGAAGACTGTTTGCATGCAAAAACAAAACAGTTGATGCTATTTACAAATACATAGATGAAAACAAACACGGACAGGGGGTAATAGAATACTTCCTGTTCGATTTTTTCTTATTATTAATGGTGGACGTGAAAGCGACTTTTGTGTATAATGCACACAGGTGTCTTCTTTTGTGAAGAGATGGGAGGCTTACTATGAAATTTCGTGAACGATATATGAGCGGTGAAGCTGAGTTTGATGAAATCTTTGACCTTACAGATGAGTGGAATTTCAGCGATGAGGAATGCACTCTCCGGGAGTATCTGGGCCTTACGCCAGAGGAAGAGGATGTGTGGATCAGCGAGAGCGACGAAGCGCTGGAAGAATTGATGGAAAAAGAACGGAGGAAAAATAGATGAGCAGATTAATGATTATCGGCTGCGGCGGGGTTGCTTCGGTGGCGATCCACAAATGCTGCCAGAATTTTGAAGTGTTTGATGAGATTATGATTGCGAGCCGCACCGTGTCAAAGTGCGACGTGCTGAAGGAAAAGCTGATTCAGGCTGGTCAGGCAGTTGACGCGCAGCAGGAGGAGCCGGAGAGAGCGGCAAAGTTTTGCGCGAAAAATATGGATAAGGTTCCAACGAAATCCGCAGAATCCTGCGCGGAAAATACGAATATAGATTCCACGAAATCCGCAGAATTCTGTGTGGAAAATACAGATCAGGTTTCAAAGACGCCGACGAAGATCACGACAGCGCAGATTGACGCGGACGACGTGGAGGCGCTGACAGCTCTGATCCGTTCTTATCATCCGGACGCGGTACTGAATGTAGCGCTGCCGTATCAGGATCTGACGATCATGGACGCCTGCCTGGCGGCTGGGGTGCATTATATCGATACAGCAAATTATGAAGCGGAGGACACTTCTGATCCAAAGTGGCGCGCGATTTATGAGGAGCGCTGCAAGCGTCTGGGATTTTCCGCATACTTTGATTATTCCTGGCAGTGGGCATATCAGGAGCGTTTTGAAAAGGCGGGCCTGACCGCGCTCCTGGGGACAGGCTTTGACCCGGGAGTGACGAGTGTGTTCACCGCTTACGCTCAGAAGCATTATTTTGACGAAATTCACACGATTGATATTCTGGACTGCAACGGGGGGGATCACGGCTATCCGTTCGCGACCAATTTCAATCCGGAGATCAATCTGCGCGAGGTGTCCGCGCCGGGATCCTACTGGGAGGACGGCCACTGGGTGGAGATTCCGCCGATGACGATCAAGCGTGAATACGATTTTGCCGGAGTCGGCAAAAAGGAGATGTACCTGCTTCATCATGAGGAGATCGAGGCGCTTGCGAAAAACATTCCCGGAGTAAAACGGATTCGCTTCTTTATGACCTTTGGTCAGAGCTATCTGACGCATATGAAATGTCTGGAGAATGTCGGGATGCTCTCGACGACGCCGGTGAATTTTAATGGGCAGGAGATTGTGCCTATCCAGTTTTTGAAGGAGCTGCTGCCGGATCCGGCGTCGCTCGGCCCGCGGACGGTCGGCAAGACCAACATCGGCTGTATTTTTACCGGCATTAAGGATGGAAAAGAGAAGAGTCTCTACATATATAATGTCTGCGATCATCAGGAGTGCTACCGCGAGGTCGGCTCGCAGGCGATTTCCTACACGACCGGCGTCCCGGCGATGATCGGCGCGATGATGGTTGTGACCGGGCAGTGGCAGCGGCCGGGCGTATTTACGACGGACGAGTTCGATCCGGATCCTTATATGGAAGCGCTGAATCGATGGGGGCTGCCCTGGGTCGTGGAAGAAAATCCGGCGCTGGTGGAATGAGCCGAGGAGTTGTTTTGCTGTAAAATGTGGAGGGCCGCGCAATGAAGAATCGGTGCCGTTCTCAATTTTCTGCGAAAATCGAAACGTTTCTGCTATTGGCGGCGCGCCCCTCGTCTGGCGCATAATCTCCGGCTGTATGGAAAAGAATGGAAAACACGATGCATATAGAGAAAATCCCAACCCCCGCCTACGTGCTGGATGAGGAAAAACTGATCAAAAATCTGGAAATATTAAAGGGTGTGCAGGATCGCACCGGCTGCAAAATCCTCCTGGCGCAGAAGGCCTTTTCGATGTTCTGCGAATATCCGCTGATTGGGAAATATCTCTCCGGTACAACGGCGAGCGGCCTGTATGAGGCCCGGCTCGGGCACGAGGAGATGGGAAAAGAAAACCACATCTTTTCCCCGGTGTATCGGGAGAGTGAGATTGATGAAATCGCGGACATCTGTGACCATGTGATTTTTAACTCCTTTTCGCAGCTGCGTCGGTTCGGTCCGCGCTGCCTGGGAAAGACGAGTATCGGGCTGCGCATCAACCCGGAATGTTCCACGCAGGGGAATATATCCGGCACTGCTTCGCAGGGCTCTTCTTTGACGAATATGTCCGGCGGCGTTTTGCAGGATTCTGCCGCGCCGACTGCGAATGGAACGGGAACGAGTGTGGAGCATCCGGCTATTTATGATCCCTGTGCGCCGGGCTCCAGGCTGGGAATCACACAGGAAATATTTGAACGGGAAATGGAATTATCAGGTCATTCTGTTTTTATGCGTAAGAATGGGTCGGATGAGCGGCAGCATGGTGGAAACATTCCGGGAGATCCTGCAGCCACCCGGAAGGACTGCGCGGACAGACAGATTCAGACTTTGGATAGCCGGAAAAGCTGGGGGAGAGCTGCGGAAAGTGTCGCGGATGGTTGGGAGTCAGAGATTCTGACCTGCGTGGACGGCCTTCATTTTCATACGCTCTGCGAGCAGAATTCTGACGACCTCGAGACGACGCTGGCGGCGGTGGAACAGCGCTTCGGTCTTTACCTGAAGCGGATGAAATGGCTGAACATGGGCGGCGGGCATCACATCACCCGGGCGGATTACGACCTGGAACGGCTGGAAAAATGTATCCGTCATGTGCAGGAGACCTATGATCTGCAGGTTTATCTGGAGCCCGGGGAAGCGGTTGCGCTGAACGCAGGCTACCTCGTAACAGAAGTAATGGACATTGTGGAAAATGGCGGGATCACGACGCTGATCCTTGACGCGTCCGCCGCCTGCCATATGCCGGATGTGCTGGAAATGCCCTATCGTCCGCCGCTTTACGGCAGCGGACAGCCGCAGGAAAAGTCATACACATACCGCCTCTCTTCCTGCACCTGCCTGGCAGGCGACATCATTGGCGACTATTCGTTTGACCGGGAAATCCATCCCGGCGACCGTCTGTATTTCGAAGACATGGCGATCTATTCCATGGTAAAAAATAATACCTTCAATGGCATCGCCCTGCCTTCCATCTGGGTGAAGGACGCGGCCGGGGAAGCTGTCCAGCAGTCCGCCGGAATGAACGGCAGTGGATTGCAGGCCTCGAAAAATCCGCATGGTGAGTGCCGTCTGGTGAGAAAATTTGGATATGAAGATTTCAAAGGCCGGTTATCCTGAATCCATTACTGCTCGCTAAGCTGTGCAAAGGATACGAAGCGTCAGACAGCCGGGAAAGGCTGCGGAAGGATATGAAGTGGCAGATTATAGAGGAAAGAAATCGAAAATTATGACCATTCCCCTGGAGGATGGTTTCTATATGCCGGGCGAATTTGAGCCTCATCGCGGCTGTGTGATGATCTGGCCGGTGCGCCCTGGCTCATGGCCCCATGGCGCGAGGGAAGCACAGCGTACTTTCGTAAAGATCGCGTGCGCAATTGCCCGGAGTGAGACCGTATGGATGTTGGCCGCGCCAGAGCAGGAGTACGCGGTGAGAGAAGCCTTCGCTGAAGAGAACGTCGGTGGCGGGGAGGCCGCGGAGAAAGCTGTCAGCATGCAGGCCGCAGAGAAAGCTGTCAGCATGCAGGATGCAGAGAACGCTGTCAGCGGGCAGGACGCGGAGAAAGCTGTCAGCGGGCAGAATTCAGAGAATGCGTGTTGCGGACAAAATTCGGATGCCGGTGTCTTTGGAATTGCCTGTGCTCCCAACATTTACCTGCTCCCCATAGAGACGGATGATGCCTGGGCGCGTGACATTGGCCCGACCTGCGTGGTGCGAAAAACTGGCGGGAGGCTGGATTTTGAGACAGGGGCCTGCGTGGGACGAGCGGGACGGGGACGCACTGAAAGCGGAGAACAGGGTACTGCTTTTGAATGTCGGCCGGAAAGCGCATGCGAAGTGCGCGGCATCGACTGGAATTTCAACGCCTGGGGAGGAACGGTGGACGGTCTGTATGCGCATTGGGAAAAAGACAATCAGGCGGCTGCCGCGATTTGCCGGGCGCTGGAGATGGACTGCTACGACGCGCGGCACTTTGTGCTGGAAGGAGGCGCGATCCATTCGGATGGAGAAGGTACCGTACTGGTGACGGAAGCATGCCTGCTAAGTCCAGGACGCAACCCACGTTTGACAAAGAGTCAGATAGAAGAAACTCTGAAAAATTATCTTGGCGCTCAGAAAATCATCTGGCTGCCGCGAGGCATCTGGAATGACGAGACGAACGAGCATGTCGATAACGTTTGCGCGTTTGTCCGTCCGGGGGAAGTGGTGTTGGCCTGGACGGATGACAAAAGCGACCCGCAGTGGGACTTGAGCAATGCGTCGCTTCGCACACTGGAACAAGAAACGGACGCAAGGGGGCGAAAATTCATCATCCACAAGCTGCCTGTTCCGGCACAGCCAGTCTGCATTACAGAGGAGGAACTGGCTGGATTTGTATTTGAGGAAGGCGAAGATACCCGCGAAGCGGGAGAGCGCCTCGCTGCGAGCTACGTGAATTTCTATATCTCAAACGGAGCGGTGATCGTGCCGCAGTTTGGAGACAAGAATGACGCACCGGCCGTCCGGATATTGGCCGGGCTTTTTCCGGAGAGGGAGATCATTCCCATTTACGCCAGACCGGTGATCGTTGGCGGCGGAAACATTCATTGCATTACGCAGCAGATACCGTGCGGAACTGTTAGCTCCGGCAGGGAACAAAAACCAGAGACGCGCCGGATGGAGGAAACATATGAGAAACGTGACAATAGCTACAGTACAGATGCAATGCAGCACAGTGGTTTCTGAGAATATAGAAAAAGCAGACCGCATGGTGAGGCAGGCAGCAGAGCGGGGCGCAAACGTCATCTTGCTTCCGGAATTGTTTGAACGGCAGTATTTTTGCCAGGAGAGGCGGTATGAATACTACCATTTCGCAAAGCCTGTGACAGAGAATGACGCAGTATTGCATTTCCGGCAGACCGCTGCCGAGCTTGGTGTTGTTCTGCCGATCAGCTTTTATGAAAAGGATGGCTGCACCCTTTATAATAGCGTTGCGGTAATCGACGCCGATGGGAGCGTTTTGGGAGTTTACCGTAAGACGCACATACCGGACGATCATTATTATCAGGAAAAATTTTACTTTACACCAGGGAACACTGGCTTTCGCGCATGGCAGACGAAGTTCGGCCGCGTAGGCGTCGGGATCTGCTGGGACCAGTGGTTTCCGGAGACCGCGCGGTGCATGGCGCTTGAAGGCGCCGAAATTCTTCTCTATCCGACCGCGATCGGCAGCGAGCCGATCCTCGGATGCGACAGTATGCCGCATTGGAGACGCTGCATGCAGGGACATGCGGCCTGCAACCTTATTCCGGTCGCCGCCGCGAACCGCATTGGCCGCGAAAGCGTGGAGCCGTCTGAGTCCAACGGGCGTCAGCAATCCTCGCTGCTCTTTTACGGCTCCTCCTTTATTACAGATGAGACCGGCGAGCTGATGGCCGAGGCTTCCAGAGACCAGGAAGAGATCCTCACTGCGGTCTTTGACCTGGATAAAGTAGAGGAAAACCGAATGAGCTGGGGACTCTTCCGCGACCGCAGGCCAGGCAGATATGAGGAAATCGTCAGATAAAACGATCAAAATTTCCGGGCAGCCGACATTAAAATCCGAAAAAAGTGATTGACACAAAAACGGATTCTTACTATAATATACCAGTGTGTCGCCCAAACACGCTGTGTTTTGGTGCGCAAGAGAGGATAGATAAATGTTCGAGCCAAAGCCCCGGTAGAGCATTTTCTTCATAGAAGCCCATACAGCGCTCCTGAAAAGAAGCGGAAGTGGGACGGTCGGGAGGACGGAAATAAGCCTCTGTTTGCCCGGTAACTAACTGGAAAGCCCCGCAAGCACAGAAAAGAGCGGCGGCTGTGTTGTTGGATTTCTGCAAAGACCGACAGCCGATGAGTAAGGAGGAACCCTAATGAAGACAGAGATGGTTAATCCAGCCACGATAGAGAGAAAATGGTATGTAGTGGATGCTACGGATAAGACCCTTGGCCGTCTGGCATCAGAAGTGGCCAGTATATTAAGAGGAAAGAAAAAGCCGATCTTTACCCCGCACCTGGATCTGGGTGATTATGTCATCGTTGTAAACGCAAGCAAAATCAAGGTGACCGGTAAGAAGCTGGATCAGAAGATTTATTATCATCATTCTGATTACGTAGGAGGCATGAAGGAGACCACCCTTCGCAAGATGCTTGCAACCAAGCCGGAGCGAGTGATCGAGATGGCGGTAAAGGGAATGCTTCCAAAAGGACCGCTTGGCAGACAGATGTACAGAAAGCTTTACGTTTACGCGGGACCGGATCACAAGCAGCAGGCACAGAAGCCGGAAGAGCTGACATTCTAAGAGGGAGGTAAGGAACATTGGCTAAGGAAAAATTCTACGGAACAGGAAGAAGAAAAAAATCAGTTGC
>JAJBVE010000129.1 GCA_020859995.1 Clostridiales bacterium | reverse complement strand
CGTGGAAAATCAATGCTTTCTTGAAAAGATGAGGATAAAAATAGCCTGAGCATAAACCAAGAACTGGGCAGATTCCAGCAACCAGTACGGCACGCGTCCGGCGAACAACGGTACGAGCTTCCAGGTGACGCTGACGCCGGTGACGGAGACGACGGACGGCACCAATACTACGTATTCGCTGAACACCGCGGGCGCGATTACGACCACCGCCCGCTGGGAAACGGGCTCGGATTCCAATGGCTGGACGATCACGCTGACTGGGGTTCCAATGTACGATAAGGACGGCAACGCGATCACGTACGCGATCACGGAGACGGACTTAAGCAGCCAGTATTATTCGATGGCTGTTACTTCGGATACAGTGTCGGGAATTGGTTCTGTGACGGTTGACAGTACAACCTATTCAACCATCACACCCGCGGACAATACCAGTTTTACCATCACAAATACGCTGCAGAAAGCGAAAGCCACTGTGACAAAGACGGTAAAGGACGAGTCCGGGAATACGCTTTCGGCGTCGTCTGATACGGATACATTTACGATCGCGCTGTACGCCTACACGCGCACCGGAGATGCCCAGAACGGCTATACCTATACATCGGCGAAAGACGCAAAAGGAAATGAGATTGTTTATACCTATACGGTATCTGCTGGCGGAAGCTGTGATTTCACAGATCTGCCCCTGGGCTATTACTGGTCCATCAGCGAGTGGACGGCGGGCAGCTCCGAATATTACTACAGCTCGGCTGTGGAGATTTCCGGAGCCGCAGAGACAGAGGGCGCTTCCGTCACCAGATGGTATGACGATACGAACAAACGCTGGGTGAATACGTACAGTTATGTTTACCTGGATGACGCGGACGCGGCGGTTTCCATTGCGCTCACCAATACGATCGAATCTGTCTCCCTGGGCGTGGATATGACGGCGTTCCCGGCGGTAGTCAAGACGTTCCGTACAGACGCGCTCTCGGCTGGAGATTCCGTGAAACAGACCTTCTCCTTTATCATTAAGTCAGATAATACGAAGGTGGCAACGGGAACCACGACGGTGACGGCGGCCAGCGGCGCGGCTGGTGTCGGACAGGTGAAATGGACGTATGAGCCTGACTATAAGAACGCCTTCGTCTATACAAAGACAGGGACCTATATTTACGAGATCTCAGAGGAAAGCACAGGCGCGGCCGGAATCCTTTATGACGGTACGCTCTACACGCTGGTCATAACGGTGAGCGTTGATAAAGATGCTGCCAGCCCAACCTATGGATCTCTGATCGCCAGCTACGCGATCTATACAGGTTACGGCACTTTGGACGAGAAAGAAGTGACGGAAAAAGATCAAAATGGCTATGAAGTGGCGTCCTACACAAACACCTACGATCCAACGGATGCCAGCCTGAATCTGCTGATCAGCAAAACCCTGACTGGGCGTGCGTTGACCACAGGAGAGTTCTCTGTCTCCATTCAGGAATATACCGATGACGCGTTCACAGCGGAGAAAGGATCCGCCGCGACGGAGTCCAACACGGTAAACGGGACTTACAGCGGCACCTTCAGCCACAGCTTTACCTACACGGCAGCGGGAGACTATTACTATAAGGTGACAGAGAACATTCCGGACGGAGCTACCCAGAATACGGATGGCAGCTGGACGTATCAGGGCGTGACCTACAATGTCGGAGATCTGGAATATTACGTAAAAGTGACTGTGGGTGTCAATACCGCGGGCGATGCCCTGGAAGTAAAAGGCATCTATTATAAGACTGACCTGGCTGCTACCTGGTCGGACTATACGGCTGCGTACAACAACGCGAACAATACCACGCCGCTGTCCTTTACGAACAGCTACGAGGCATCAGCCACGACGGAACTGAAGGCCTGGAAGAGCCTCTCCGGCAGGACGCTTGTTGATGGCGAGTTCACGTTCCTGTTGGAGGCGGTGAGCGCTGGCGCGCCGATGCCCTCAAATGCGGTGACCGCGGATACGGGCGACGTTTATGGTATTTCGGAAGGAACCAAATATGTCGTATCAACGAACGCCGCGGATGGATCGATCAGCTTTGGCGACATCACTTATACGCAGGCAGACGCTGGAAACACGTATACCTATCGTGTGACGGAAGCCGCCGGAACGCTGAATGGAGTGACTTATAATTCCGCTTATGCTTATGAAAAATTGATTTACGTAGCCGTGGAAGACAACGGAAACGGGACACTGACGCTTACCGTCACGACCAACGGCACTGAGGATAAAGACGGAGACAGCGTCAACGACGTCGTGATCTATAATAGTTTTGAGCGCGGGACGACCAGCATCTCCGGCACGAAGACCTGGGTGGACGGCAATCAGACGCATGACAACTCACAGGAAGTGAAGCTGACCCTGTATTATTCAACAGACGGAGGCGACACCTGGACGAAATATACGGAGACAAACTATGAGGTATCCTGGGGGACATCCAACACCAGTCAGTGGACCATCGCGAACCTGCCGCAGTATTCCGCGTCGGGCGAGACGATGACTTATAAGGTTGTGGAGACTGCGGTGAAGGGCTATACCACCACGTATGACGATGCGGACCCGCTCTCGATTACCAACACGATCACGCAGGAAGAAGTGACCCTGACCGGCGATAAGACCTGGGTGGAGCCGACAGCAGCGAGTCACGACAACGCGGAGGAACTGACGCTGCTGGTGTATCGGGAGAGCACAGGCACCGCGAAAGAACTGGTAGCTTCCACGGAGTATACCGTGGACTGGAGCGGCTCGGACTATACGATTTCCGGCCTGGATAAATACGACAGCCTTGGTTATACGTACAACTATTTTGTGGAGGAGAGCTACAGCGACGCTTACAGCAGTAAGTATGAGAAATACACATGCACGTCGACTGAGGAGAAGGATGCAAATGGCTATCTGGTTTACCATTTCGTCAACAGCGCGCCGGATGAGGAACCGGAAGAACCGTCCAAGACGATCACCAGCGGGTTAGTGACAGTGAATGTGGATGGCGCGGATACGGCGATGGTAAAGGTTGGCAGCACGCTCACCTATACCATTACCTACAGAAACAATACGAACACGGCGAAGACCGTGACGGTGACGGATACCCTGCCGACGGGCCTGACCTATGCCAGCTCCACGGTAAACGGCGCGGCCGCGGAACCGACAAAGGAGAATTTCGGTCAGACACTGATCTGGACAATTTCTGACGTGGCTCCGTTTACCAGCGGAACGGTGACGGTCACGGTGACTGTGACCAGCGACGCTCTGACAGCCGGAGAGGAGAATCCGACCCTTACGAACGCGGCGAGTGTGCAGGTAGGAGCCGTGACCGTCCAGACCGCGGAGGATACGACTCCGGTGGTGAATCCGTCGCTAACAATCGAAAAGACTATTACGGGCGCTCCGGCAAACGGGAGCTCCTACGCGGTCGGAGAGATGATCACTTATGAAATTACGGTGACGAATACGGGCAACGTACCGATTACCGGGATTGTGCTGACGGATGAGCTGACAGGAGATACAGGAACGGCTGCGATTTCCATCGGGACTCTTCAGCCCGGAGAATCCGCGGTGAAAACGGTGAGCTACACCGTAGCAGCGGCGGATGCGGAGACGGAGAGTGTCACGAACACAGCGGACGTGACCGGCAAAGGCCCCAATGGCGAGGATGTGGAGGACTCTGACAGCGTTGCGGCCGCGGTAAGAACGTATGGCGCGTCTGGCACATCGGACAGTCTGACTATTACGAAGACGATCTCCGTTGCCAGCGGAAGCGTGACGGACGAGATGAACGCGGATATGTTCTCCTTTACGGTAACGGGACCGGATGATCTTTATACCGTGCTGAACGCGGGAAATACTTCCGGCAGCGTGACGGTTTCCTATGAAATCTATTCAGGAAACGGAAGCACTCCGGAAGCGAGCGGCGCCGCGGAGGTGGACAGCGCGAATACATTCACCATTTCCGGAGTACAGAATGGTCAGACCGTGATTGTGACGACGGCTTTGCCGACTGGCGATTATACGGTGGAAGAGACCGCCGCGTCCGGGAATGCGTTCAGCTATACGGCGAGCATACAGGGCCAGAGTACGGGCAGCGCGACTGAGGAACTGACGAAAGACGGCACCGTATCCTACACGGCCGCCAATATCCCGGATACGGCCACTGTGACCGTGACGAAGGTATGGAATGACGACGAAGACGCTTATGGCTTCCGGCCGGATGAAGTCAAGGTGTATGTGAAAAACGGGAGCGTGAAGGTAGATACGCTGACCCTGACGGATGGCAGTCTGACGGCGACGTCGAAGAATCTGCCGAAATATGATTCGAACGGGAAGGAAATTGTTTATACCGTTGAGGAAGTCCCGGTAGAGGATTACACGGCTTCCTATGAATATACGTATTCTTATGATGATAGTGGAACGGTGAAGACCGGCACTGCGTCAGCATCTGAGCTGGCGAATCTGACGGTAGACTATACCATTACCGCCGTTGAAATTACCAATACTCTGGATACCGGCGCTCTGGCTGTTACGAAGAAGGTGGTTTCTCCGTACACAGATACCGGCACGGCGAGCTTTACGGTGCGCGTCTACGGCGATATTTTCGCGGATGTCGCGGCAGGGAAGGTCATTACGGCGTCTGTCACAGAAAATGGCACAGAGGTGGCTTCTCAGACAAGCACTGTGAAATCGGAAACAGATACGGCATCGGGGACGACCCGCTATTATGTTTCCTATACGCTTGAGGCAGGTCAGACACTTACGCTGACCAGTCTTCCGGAGGGCGCCTATACGGTGGTCGAGTCGGGTACGACCGGCGGCTACAGCTGGACGACAGCTTATTCGGGAACCGCGGGAACGGATGGCGGCGTGTATACAGTGACAGCCGGTAATACCACTGCCGCTACGATCATCAACACGATCACCGGCGACGCGAAAATTTATATTACAAAGAACTGGGAGGATTCCAACGATCAGTATGGCACGCGGCCGGAGAATGATGGCGCGGGCTTCCAGGTGACGCTGACGCCGGTGACGGCGGTAACCAGCGGCGGAATTACTACTTATTCGCTGAACACCGCGGGCGCGGTTACGACCAGCGGGATCTGGTCGACAGGAGCGGATGACAACGGCTGGACGATTACATTCTCGGGCGTCGAGATGTATGATGAAGACGGTAATGCGATTACCTACGCCATCACAGAGACAGACTTAAGCAGCCTGTATTACGCGATGGAGATCACATCCGATGGAACGCTTGGCTCCAGAGAAGTTGACGGTACAACCTACACAACCATCACACCTGCGGATAATACCAGCTTTACGATCACGAATACGCTGCGGACGATTGATGTCAAAGCAGGCAAGACGGTGGAGGATCCGGATGGAAATACGCTTACCGCGGCTGATGTGACAGATACGTTTACGATCGCGCTGTATGCTTACACGCGCTCGGATGACGGACAGGGCGGCTATACCTATACGCCGGCCAGGGATGCCAATGGCGACGTGATTGTTTATACCCGCACGGTGTCAGCCGACGGCAGCTATACGTTTACCGGCCTGCCTTTGGGCTATTACTGGTCGGTCAGTGAGTGGACGGCGGACAGCTCGGATTACTCTTACAGCCTGGCTCTTCAGATTTCCGGAGCCGACCAGGATGGCGCGGTCAGCAAATGGTATGACAGCGCGAACGGGCGTTGGGTGAACACGTATCGCTATGTATATCTGGGTGACGCGGACGCGGCAGTTTCGCTCGCGCTCACCAACACGATTGATTCGGTTGCGCTGGGCGTGGATATGACGGCGTTCCCGTCGGTGGTTAAGACTTTCCAGACAGACGCGCTGGCGAATAACGCGTCCATTGAGCAGACGTTTTCCTTTACCATCACGTCGAATGGCACAACGGTGGCAAAGGGAACCACGACTGTGACGGCGACGAACAGTACGGATGGCGTCGGAAGCGTGACATGGACTTATGAGCCTGGTTATGAAAATGCTTTCTTCTATACAAAGACAGGGACCTATCTGTACGAGATTTATGAGGAGAGCACGGGTGCGGCCGGTATCGACTATGACGACGCGCGCTATACACTGGTCGTAACTGTAAGCATTGACAGCGATTCTTCCAGCAGCACCTATGGAAACCTGATCGCGGACTACGCGATTTATACGGACTATGGCACGTCGGCGCAGGCGGAAGTGACAGATATGAACGTGAATGGTATTGTGACGGCATCCTTCACAAACTCTTACGATCCGGCGGATACCACATGGAATCTGCTGGTGAGCAAAACGCTGATTGGGCGCAGCCTGAGCGCGGAAGAGTTTTCTATTTCCATTCAGGAATATACCGACGCGGCCTTTACCACAAAAGAGGGAAAAGCTGTGACAGCGGCCAACTCGGTGAGCGGAGACTCGAGCGGTGATTTCAGCCGCAGATTTACCTACACGGCGGCGGGAGAGTATTATTATAAGGTGACAGAGAATGTCCCGGACGGAGCCGTTCAGAACGCGGATGGCAGCTGGACTTATCAGGGCATGACCTACAATGCCGGCGGACTGGAATATTATGTGAAGGTGACGGTGGATGTGAACGCTGCGGGCAACGCGCTGCAGGTATCCGGTGTATCCTATAAGACGGATCCGGCGGAGGACTGGTCAGATTATCGCAGCGCGTACAACGCTGGAAATAATACGACGCCTCTGTCCTTCACGAACAGCTACCTGGCGGCGTCTGAGGCAAGCCTGACTGCTTATAAGAGCCTTTCCGGCAGGGACCTCACTGCGGGTGAGTTTACCTTTGTGCTGGAGGCTTTGAGCGAGGGCGCGCCTTTGCCGGCAGGCGAGGTGACCGCTGGCGCGGCTGACGCTTACGGTGTGGCGGAAGGCACCCGGTATGTTGTGGCCTCGAACGCCGCGGACGGCTCGATCCGCTTTGGAAACGCTGCTTATACGCAGGCGGATATTGGAAAGACTTACATCTATCGTGTAGTGGAAATCGATGACGGGCTTAGCGGAGTCACCTACAATACGACAGCCCATGGAAAGCTGATTTACGTAAAAGTAGAGGACAATGGAGACGGCACGCTGAAGCTTACCGTCACCAGCTCCGGCACGGAGGACAGGAACGGAGACGGCGTGAATGATGTCGTGATTTATAACAGCTTTGAGCGCGGGACGATCAGCATTTCCGGCACGAAGACCTGGGTGGACGGCAATGAGACGCATGATAACTCGAAAGAGGTGAAGCTGACCCTGTATTATTCGACAGACGGAAGCACCACCTGGACGAAATATACGGAGACGGATTATACGGTGTCCTGGGGGACGGCGGATACCAGTAAGTGGACCATCGCGAACCTGCCGCAGTATTCGGCGTCGGGCGATACCCTGACCTGGAAAGTGGAAGAGGACGCGGTGAGCGGCTATACTACCGCTTACGGCGATAATGACCCGCTCTCGGTTACCAACACGATTATACAGGAAAAGGTGACTCTGACCGGCGATAAGACCTGGGTGGAGCCGACAGAGACGGCGCATGACAACGCGGCGGAGCTGACGCTGCTGGTGTATCGGATGAGCACCGGTACCGGCGCGGCGAAGACACTGGTTTCCTCCAGCGAATATACCGTGACCTGGAAAGGCTCAGCCTATACCATCACCGGTCTGGATAAGTACGACAGCTTTGGTTATACGTACAACTATTTCGTGGAAGAAAGCTACAGCAGCGCTTACAGCACTGTGTACGCGGACTACACTTGCTCCTATACGACAGAGAAAGATCTCAGCGGCTATACGGTGTATCATTTCGTCAACCGCGCGCCGGATGAGGAGCCGACAGCTCCGACGAAGTCCATTACAGAGGGAACGGTAACCGTGACGGTGGACGGTACGCAGACGACGATGGTACAGACCGGCAGCACGCTTACCTATACGATCACCTACCGGAACAACACCAATACGGCGCGGACGGTGACGGTGACCGATACCCTGCCGACTGGCCTGACCTATATCAGCTCGCAGGTCAATGGAACGGACGCGGAACCGACAAAGGAGAATAACGCGCAGACGCTGATCTGGACCATTGCGGATGTGGCTCCGTTTACCAGCGGCGCCGTGACCGTGACGGTAAAAGTGACGGATGCCGCCCTGACTGAAAATACGGCGAATCCGACCCTCACCAACACCGCAAGTGTGCAAATTGGAAGCGGGACCTCGCAGACCGCGGAGGATACGATTCCGGTGGAGAATCCGTCGCTGACGGTCGAAAAGACCATCACGGGCACACCGGCGAACGGAAACTCTTACGCGGCCGGAGAGACGATTACTTATGAAATTACGGTGACAAACACGGGCAACGTACCGGTCACCGATATTGTGCTGACGGATGCTCTGACAGGGCATACGGGAACGGACGCGATTTCCATTGGAACTCTGTAGCCTGGAGAATCCGCGGTAAAAACGGTGACCTATACCGTGACCGCGGCGGACGCGGAGACGGGAACTGTCACGAATACGGCGGCTGCGGCTGGCAAAGACCCGCATGGCGGGGAAGTGACGGATGAGGATACGGTGTCTGCCGCCGCGAGGACCTACGGATCCGCTTCGGATGGCAGTCTGACGATTCGAAAGGTCATCGCTGTGGGCAGCGGGGACGTAACGGCAGAGATGAACGCGGATACCTTCTCCTTTACCGTAACGGGACCGTCCGATCTCTACACGGCGCTGAACGGAGGAAGTACATCCGGAAGTGTGACCATTGCTTACACGATTACTTCGGCGGACGGACAGACGAAGGAAGCGGCCGGCACCGCGGAAGTGAGCAGCGGGAACTCCTTCACGATTTCCGGAGTGAAAAATGGTCAGACGGTGACCGTGACGACGGCTCTGCCGACCGGGGACTATACGGTAACCGAGACCGCCGCGGCCGGAAATACCTACAGCTATACGGCGAGTATTCAGGGCGGAAGCGCGGGCAGTACCGCGTCGTCTGAGGCGACTGAGACACTGAATAAAGGAAGTTCCGTTTCCTATACAGCGACCAACACGCCGTCGACGACCAGCGTGAAGGTTACAAAGAGCTGGGTGGACGGCGATGGAAACGCGCTTGCCGGGAGTCTGATACCGACCGGCGAAACGATAACGGTGACCCTTTCTGGCACGGCGGTTACGGCGGGAACCGCGGCGATTACAGGCACGTATCTTGCGGCGGGCACTCTGAGCGCGGACGACTGGGAATATACATTTGAGAACCTTCCGCTGACGGATGGCTCCGGAAACACTTATTCGTATACCGTGACAGAATCGGCGGTTGCTGGTTTCACGGCAGAAAAAACGGAGGTGATTGCGGAAGCCAATGCGGGCGGCTTGGATGGATATACCGCCGCGCTGGTGAATGTGAAGGATACCGAAACGCCGACCGTTCCGGAAAAAACTAATGACGCGGATACGGTAACAGTGACCACAGAGGGCGGCAGCGCGGAAATGGTGGCCGTGGGGACACAGTTTACCTACACGATTACTTATACAAATAACACCAACAAGGCTGCGGATGTCACGATTACGGACGTCCTGCCTGCCGGACTGAATTATGTAAGCTCCAGCCCGGCAGCGGCAGTGGACTCTCAGACGGTGACCTGGATCATCGAGGATGTGGCTCCGTTTACGGACGGCAGCGTGACCGTGACGGTGGAAGTGACAGAGGACGCGCTGGAAACCGCGGACACGGATCCGCGGATTGAAAACGTGGCTGTGATACAGGTCGGCGGCCAGACGGAGCAGACCGCCAGTGACACGATTGAGATTTACAATCCGAGTCTGTCCGTCGTAAAGACGGTTACGAATCAGACTGCGGTGGATACGCTGACGCTGGGTGACACGGTGGAGTATTTAATCACCGTGACCAATACCGGAAATGTGACGATCACGGATATCACCGTAACGGACGAGCTGACCGGTCTGACCGGGGAGAACGCCGGGACGATCAGCAGCCTCGCGCCGGGAGAATCGGCGGCATTTGCGACCTCTTACGTCATCACGGAGGAGGATGTGGTCCGCGGCTATGTGGAAAATGTCGCGACGGCGGCGGGAACAGATCCGGAAGGGGATCCGACGACCGGTACAGACACCGTGACAGTACCGCAGACCTCTGAAGCGACGTTTACCATGACAATGGAAACCGTGAGTACCTCCGCAAGTCTGGAGGGCTATGTGCTGTGTGAGACGATCTGGTATAAGATCACGGTGACAAACACCGGAAATGTCACCATTCATGATGTTACGGTGACCGATGAACTGGTGGGTGCAACCGGTGATGAGGCGCTTTCTCTCGGAACACTGCTGCCGGGCGAATCGGTGACGGTGTATGTATCTTATGACGTGACAGAAGCGGATGTCGCGGCGGAGAGCGTGACAAATGAAGCGACGGCAGACGCGAAGGATCCGTTTGAGACGGCGCTGCCCTCGGTGACAGCCGAAGTCACGGATCCGGTGTGCAGCTATCAGGATGCGGACCCGCAAGCTCCGGAAGCGGACCCGCAAGATCCGGACGAGACAGATCCGGAAACAGAGCCGCAAAATCCGGACGACACAGATCCGGAGACGGACCCGCAAAATCCGGACGACACAGATCCGGAGACGGACCCGCAAAATCCGGATGACACAGATACGGAGACTGACCCGCATGATCCGGATGAGACAGATGCTGAG
>JAJBVE010000190.1 GCA_020859995.1 Clostridiales bacterium | reverse complement strand
TGCCTGCTGTGGCAGGACTGATCATCGCAGGGGAAGTGGTGCGGGATCTTTCACAGGTATAATTTGCCGGATCTTCGCAGAATAGAACTGAAAAGGGGTACAGAGATGGTATTTTGCTATCGGAAAACCCGATAACCAGCAATCGGAATCCTGAAATTGACGGATTCCGATTTTCGTTGTATGATTACTCCCATAGTTACAAAACCTACTAAATCGATAGGAAAAGGGCATATAAGAATGGAAAGAGGCATTGAAACAAAATGTATCCATGGAGACGGCGCGAAATTTGAAGGGGAACAGACCGGCTCCATCAGTTTCCCCATCTATCAGACGGCTACCTTTGCCCACCCGGCGGTAGGGCAGAGTACCGGCTATGACTATAGCCGCATGCAGAATCCTACCCGGCAGCAGCTGGAGCAGGTAGTGGCTTCCCTGGAGGGCGGTGCGGATGCTTTGGCTTTTTCCAGCGGCATGGCGGCCATGTCCGCACTGATGGAGCTGTTCCATCCGGGAGATCATATCATCACCGACAGCGATCTGTATGGAGGGAGCATCCGCCTGTTTCGATCGATCAGTCAGAAGAATGGCTTTTTGTTCAGCCATATTGACTGCTCTGCGGAGGATGTGGAGCCTTATATCCAGGAGAATACCCGCGCCATTTTGATTGAAACGCCCACCAATCCTATGATGAATGTAATCGATATCCGCAGTATGGCGGAGGCGGCCAGACGGCACGGGCTCCTGCTGATTGTGGACAATACGTTTTTGTCTCCTTATTTTCAGAAGCCGCTGACGCTGGGGGCGGACATTGTACTCCACAGCGGGACTAAATTCCTGGGCGGGCACAATGATACCCTGGCGGGATTTCTGGTGACGTCCTCATCGGAGGTTTCCGAACAGCTTCGCTATATTTTCAAGACGGTGGGATCCGGACTGGCTCCCTTTGACAGCTGGCTGATCCTCCGGGGCATCAAGACCCTTCCTGTCCGCATGGAGCGGGCCCAGGAAAATGCCCAGGCGATCGTGGAGTATCTGTCAGGAGAATCCCGGGTGCGGAAGGTCTGTTACCCTGGTATCCCGGGTACACGGTCCTATGAGATCTGCCGCCGGCAGGCCAGCGGCTTTGGCAGTATGGTTACATTCGAAGTAGAGAGCCGGGAACTGGCACATCACATTCTGAAAAGCACCAGGCTGATTCCCTTTGCGGAAAGCCTGGGAGGCGTGGAGACGCTGCTGACTTATCCCACCACTCAGACACATGCCGACGTGCCGGTGGAGGTGCAGCAGAGAAACGGCATCACGGACCGGGTGCTGCGCCTGTCTGCAGGGATTGAGACAAAAGAGGATCTGATTTATGATTTGAAACAGGCGATGGATTCTTTTGAAGCGCAGCTCTGAATGCGTGGAGAAATCAGATAGCTGTACAGAGAAAATGTGCATACATAGCATAAAAATATGCAGATAAAAGATAGAAAAAGGAATACGGAGGAGAGAATATGCAGAATATGCCAGGAGAGCGTAATCTGGATTTTGACCGGGTGATCGATCGGCACCATACAGATTCTCTGAAATACGATTTTGCGGTGCGCCGGGGAAAACCGGAGGATGTGCTGCCTCTGTGGGTGGCGGACATGGACTTTCCTACATCCAGCTACGTGCTGGACGCCATCAAAGAGCGGGTGGATCATGGCATTTTCGGCTACACAGAGAGCGGAGAGAGCTATTTTAACGCAGTGGCAGAGTGGATGGAGCGCAGACACGGCTGGCAGGTAAAAAAGGACTGGCTGGTAAAAACGCCGGGCGTGGTCTTTGGACTGGCCATGGCAGTGAAGGCCTTTACGGACAGTCAGGACAGTGTCCTTATCCAGCAGCCGGTGTATTATCCCTTCACGGAGGTCATCACAGACAATGACCGCCGCGTGGTCAGCAGTGACCTGGTGCTGGGAGCAGACGGCCGCTATCACATCGATTTCGAGGATTTTGAAAGAAAGATTGTGGAGAACCGCGTGAAGCTGTTTCTCCTGTGCAGTCCTCATAACCCGGTGGGCCGGGTATGGCGCAGAGAGGAGCTGCTGCGCATCGGTGAGCTTTGCCTGAAGCATGGGGTCCTGGTGGTCAGCGACGAAATTCACCAGGATTTTGTCTACGGCAGGAACCGGCATCTGGTATTCGCCGGCCTGAAGCCGGAATTTGAAGCAATTTCTATTACCTGTACCTCCCCGGCCAAGACTTTTAATCTGGCTGGCTTGCAGATATCCAACCTGTTTATTCCGGATCCTGCTTTGCGCAGGAAATTCCGCAGACAGATTGCCGCCGCCGGCTACAGTCAGCTCAACACTCTGGGGCTTACCGCCGGCGAGGCGGCTTATCGGTATGGGGAGACCTGGTATCGTGGGGTCATGGCCTATCTTGAAGAAAACATCACTTTCCTGAGAGAGTATCTGGCCAGGGAACTGCCGGAAATACACATGATAGAGCCGGAAGGCACCTATTTAGTATGGCTTGATTTCCGTGCGCTGGAACTTTGCGGGCCGGACCTGGAGAGGCTGATCGTTCAAAAAGCCAGGCTGTGGCTGGATAGTGGAAGCATCTTCGGAGCGGCGGGAGAAGGATTTCAGCGGATCAACGTGGCCTGTCCCCGGGCTACGCTGGAGCAGGCCCTGGAGCAGCTGAAGCATGCCATCCGGGACTTGTAATATGTCCGTACTGGACGAAAGCCGCGTCCCCCCCTCGCCGGGTGGCATCCCGCATTTCGTACGGGATATACAATCGCGCAGCGATTCTTTGATGCGCAGCTCTCACTAACATTTTAACATTTCTGTACTCATGCAGCGTTTTTAAATACTGTTATAGAAAAAACCGATAGCCAGTTATCGGAAATGCGAAATTGACGAATTCCTCCGGATGCGATAAAATGGGGAAAATCCTATAAAACCTATTAATATAATAGGAAATAGATATGGATCTGGATTTTTGCTTAAGGAGGAAAGAATTATGAGCAAACTGAAGAGACTTTTGGCGGCCGGAATCCTGTGCGCGGCAGTTGCCGGTACCTGTGCAACGGCCGGCGCGGCAGATACGAGTACCTTTACCTACGCAATCACAAGTGATCCGGGGGCAAATGTGAATCCGATCACGTCGAGCGACCGCTTTGGCCTTATGACCAGCAATCTGGTGTATTCCCCGCTGTTTAAAATCGACGGCGATGAATATGTGTGGTATCTGGCGACCGGTTACGAGCTGTCAGAGGATGGCCGCACGTACACGTTTACGCTGCGTGACGATGTGACCTGGACAGATGGCGAAGCTTTCACAGCTGACGATGTTATCTTTACGATTGAAGCAATTATGGATCCGAACAATGCCAGTGAGATGTATTCGAACTTTGTAAGCGAGGAAGGAGCCTGCGAGATTGAGAAGATTGATGATTATACAGTAGCATTTACCTTCCCGAACGCGAGCCCGGCCCATATGGAAGCATTCACATACGAAGTCTATATTATACCGGAGCATGTGTTTGCAGATGTGGACTTTCTGACCTATGAATTCTCCGGGCCAAGTGTGACGACCGGTGCGTATATTCTGACAGAATACTCTGCAGGCTCTTATCTGAAATTTGAGAAAAATGAAGATTACTTCATGAATACGCCTTCGATCGACACGATTGTGTTCCGCATTATTACTTCGGATGACACAGCGATGCTGGCGATTCAGAGCGGGGAAGTAGACGCATGGCCGACGTCGCCGTCCTATCTTGCGCAGATTGACCTGGAGGCGAGCAACCTGACCGCCTATACCTTCAATCAGGGCCGTGTGGGATACCTGGAGGTGAACACGGTGAGAGTCCCGGATACGGAAGTGCGTCAGGCGATTTTCTACGCACTGGATAAGACAGAGCTGGCAACAGCGACCTATCTGGACGCGGAAAACTATGATGAAGTATACACCTTCCTTCCTCCGAATAATACCTACTATGACGACTCCGAGGTGGAGAAATATGAGCAGGATATTGAAAAAGCACAGTCACTGCTGGAGGAAGCAGGCGTGGAAAATCTGTCCCTGACGATTGGCTATGCGAGCAGCGATTCTACGATGGAGACCTGGGCGCTGCTGATTCAGCAGCAGCTTTCGGCAGTCGGCATTACCTGCGAGCTGAGCCCGATGGAATCCAACGCTTATTATGATGAGCTGGAGAATCCGGACAAGTCGTTTGACCTGTATTTCGGCGGCTATATCATGGGAAGCGATCCGCAGACCTATCGCGATCTGTTTGCAAGCGACGGCTCCTTTAATTACACCGGATGGGTAGACGAAGAGATCGACAGCCTGTTTGAACAGGGTATTTCGACATTTGATACGGAAGAAAGAGCGGCGGTTTACTCCGAACTGCAGCAGGTGATTCAGAATGACGCGTTTTTCTATCCGATCGCATCTAATAACTATATTGTGCTGATCAATAACCGAGTGGAAGGCGTAGAAGAGTGCGGCCTGGTTCCGATCTATACACTCTCAGATGCGTCCTACCTGACACTGTCAGAGTAATCACGGTATTGTGGAATCAAAGGGGATGTTTCTGATAGTTCACATATCGGAAGCATCCCCTTTTTACCTGTGCGCCTGGCGGCGTACGTTTCTCAGGAGAAAAACTATGGCAAAATATATTGCAAAACGTATCATTACAGCAATTCCTTTGCTTCTTGCCATCACAGTCCTGTGCTTTGCACTTATGAGTCTGGCTCCCTATGATGCGGTCGATACGATGATCAAGCCGGGGACATCAGCGGAAGTGGAAGAATTGCTGCGGGCAAAATATGGCTATGATCAGCCGGTATACATCCAGTATCTCAAATGGCTGCAGGGAATCCTGCAGGGTAATTTCGGCTATTCAATTGTGACCAGTCAGAGCATTTCTCTGGATCTCTCCACCCGGCTGGTGAATACGATGATCCTGATTATTCCGTCCTACCTGACGGCCTATGTGCTTGCGATTGTACTTGGACTTGTCGCCGGATCACACAAAAATAAATGGCAGGATAAGCTGATTGACGGCTTTGCCTCTGTCGGGATTTCCACCCCAACCTTCTGGGTGGCTATGCTCCTGCTCTATCTGTTTGGATACAAGCTCAGGGTTCTTCCTATTATTGGCATGCATACGGTGGGTTCGGAGGACTCCATTGTGGATTTTCTCCGGCATTTTATTCTCCCATATACGGTGCTGGTAATCGGATTCGCCCCGGATCTGATCCGATATGTGCGTTCCTCTACGATTACGCAGTTTTCGGAGGACTATGTGATGGTGCAGACCGCTTACGGCGCCACCAGAACAGAGATCATGTTCAGGCATGTCTGTAAAAACGTGCTTCTTCCGGTCATCACAAAGCTTGGTATGGCGATGCCAATGCTGATCACAGGCGCAATTATCACAGAAACCATCTTCAGCTGGCCGGGGATAGGGCCTTACTTCACGACTGCGGTCGGCGGACTGGATTATCCGGTGGTAATGGCGATTTTGCTGCTGTCATCCGCCATGGTGATTTTAGGAAATCTGCTGGCGGATATTCTCTGCTGTCTGACAGATCCGAGAATAAAGGATATGGGGTGATTGTGATGAAGAAAAAGAAGGAAAGCAAAAGCCGCGAGCGGCGCATAGATAATGTAATCGCGGCATTAAAAAAAGATAAGCTGTGCGTTTTTGCGATTATTTACCTGGCAGTATTGATTATTGTCTCTCTCATTGCACCTCTGCTTCCGCTGGATCCGACGACCACCGATGTGAGCAATATGCAGGGCGGTATTTCCGCGGCGCACTGGTTTGGCACGGATGAGCTGGGGAGGGACTATTTTGCCAGAGTGATTTATGGAGGAAGAGTTTCGCTGCTTGTGGGGATTCTGGCGATGCTTGCAAGTGCTTCCATAGGAATCGCCGTGGGGACAATCGCCGGATATTGCGGCGGTCTGGTGGACGCGGTTTTAATGCGGCTGGTGGATGTCCTGAGCTCCATTCCGTGGCTGATTCTGGTTACCGTAGTGAGCCTGTTTATGAAACGGGGCATCCGGTCGATTATCCTTGTCATCGGACTTTTTACCTGGATGGGAACCGCGCGTCTTACAAGGGCAGAGACCCTTTCCTTAAAGGAAAGGGAATATATCCAATATGCGAAATTTATGGGCGTTCCAATGTGGAATATTATCCTGTTTCATATTATTCCGAGTGCTTTTCCGACGATCATTATTGTAGCTACGACAAGCATTGCTGACGCAATCATGACCGAATCCTCGCTCAGCTTTCTGGGGCTTGGAATTGTGCAGCCGGCGTCCTCCTGGGGAAGCCTGCTTCAGAAATCCCAGTCCTACCTGCAGAGCTCCATCCATATGGCGGTGATTCCGGGTGTCCTGATCATTCTGACGGTGTTTTCGTTCAACAAGCTGGGCAACCTGCTCCGTATCTACGTAGAGCCCCGTGTCAGCGATGGAGAGCAGAATTAGGAGGATGGGAAAATGAGCGGCAGTGAAGGAACCGTTTTATCGGTACAGAATTTAAAAACGAGCTTCCATGTGCATAGAAATGAACTGAAGGCGGTCCGCGGCGTGGATTTTCATGTGAACGAAAGTGAATTTTTTGCACTGGTGGGGGAATCCGGGAGCGGGAAAAGTGTCCTGATGAAATCCGTGATGGGCATTTTGCCGGAAAACGCGGAGGTGTCGGCAGACCATCTGGAATTTTCCGGAGCGGAGCTGCAGAGCCTCTCCGCAGAGGAGCGCCGAAAGCTGCGGGGAAAAGAGATGGCTATGATTTTTCAGGACCCGATGACGGCTTTAAATCCCGTGAAAAAAATCGGCGCGCATCTGACGGAGGTGATCCGGCGCTATCAGAACGTGTCGAAGGCAGAAGCCCGGGAGCAGGCGATTGAGGCCCTGCGCAAGGTAGGTATTCCGTCCCCGGAAAGCCGCATGGATCAGTATCCGCATGAGTTTTCCGGAGGTATGCGCCAGAGAGTCATGATTGCCATGGCACTTTGCTGCAAGCCGAAGCTTCTGATCGCGGACGAGCCGACCACTGCCCTGGATGTGACCATTCAGGCGCAGATCCTGGATTTGCTGGGTGAACTCAGGGAAAAAGAGAATATGAGCATCGTGCTGATCACGCATGACCTGGGCGTAGTCGCCAGCACCTGCACAAGAATTGCAGTCATGTACTGCGGCATAATCATGGAAAATGGGTTGGCAGAAGAAATTTTTTATCACCCGAAGCATCCTTATACCCGGGCATTGCTGCGCGCTGTGCCAAAACCAATTACAGGAAGCCGGGAGCGCCTGGAGGCAATCCCGGGGAGTGCTCCATCCTTGCTCGAGCTGCCGGAGGGATGTCCATTCCGCCCGCGCTGTTCCTTTGCCTGTGAAAAATGCGGCGGCCGGATTCCGAAGATGAGAGTATATTCCGAGACCCAGAGCGCATGCTGCGTGTTCAGCGCAGAGGAGCTGGATGAGATGGAGCGAAAATCCGGAATCAGCGGGACGCATGAAGGGGCAGAGCAGAGTTCCGGGATCAGCAGGATTTCCGAAGGGACAGGATCAGAAGATCCGGTGGGAGAGGAGATGTGAGCATGGAAAACAGAGAGACACCAGGACAGGAAGACCGGCAGGATATCATCCTCAAAGCGGTAGACCTGAAGAAATATTTTGCAGTTCGAAATTTCCTCGGTACATCAAAGCATTATGTGAAAGCAGTGGACGGAGTGAACCTGGAGATTGCCAGAGGGGAGTGCTTCGGGCTGGTCGGAGAGTCCGGCTGCGGAAAATCTACGCTGGGACGGACGCTGATCCGCATGTATGAGCCGACAGGAGGACAAATCCTGTTTGATGGAGATGATATTACCAGCAAAAAGAAAAAAGAGATTCTTCCCTATCATAAGAGAATGCAGATTATCTTTCAGGACCCTTACTCTGCATTGGATCCGCATCAGAATGTACGTGAAATCATGAGCGAACCGCTGCGGATGAGCAATCCTTCGATGAGCCGGCAGGAGAGCAACGATAAAATCATGGAGATTCTGGAAAAAGTAGGATTGCAAAAAGATGCTCTGGAAAAATACGCATATGAATTTTCCGGTGGTCAGAGACAGCGAATCGGGATCGCCCGTGCTCTTTCGGTCAATCCGGAATTCATCATGTGCGATGAGCCGATCTCCGCGCTGGACGTCTCCATTCAGGCGCAGGTGGTCAACATGCTTGAGGATCTGCAGCACGAATTTGGCCTGACCTATCTGTTTGTATCCCATGATCTGTCTATGGTGCGTCACATTTCCGATCGAATCGGAGTGATGTATCTTGGAAACATCGTAGAGATTGCCCAAAAGGATGAATTGTATGACAATCCGCTGCACCCGTACACACAGGCATTGCTGTCCGCAATCCCGATTGCTGATCCAGAGCGAGCAAAGGCATCCAGGCGGAAAACGATAGAAGGAGATCTGCCCAGTCCGCTGAACATTCCTTCCGGCTGCAGATTTCACACCCGGTGCCCCTACGCAACCGAACAGTGCAGGGGAGAGGATCCGCAGCTGCGCGATTTCGACGGACATCAGGTGGCCTGCCACAGGGCGGGAGAGATATAAAAGACAGACGATTTACAGGATAGACGATTTATAAGAAATATTGGTAACTGAGAAGGTACGGAATTCGTTATGAACTATATTTTGAAATGGAAATTCGGAGGTGAAAGCATATGCTGCAAATAGACTCGTCTGAATTAAAAAAACTGTTATTATCCGGAAATATCGGACTTGAGAAGGAGGGCTTGCGTGTAGATGGGCGGGGGTTTCTCGCTCACAGCCCCCATCCGTTTCCGGACGATCCTTATATAGTCCGCGATTTTTGCGAGAATCAGACGGAGATCAATACCTCCGTGCAGACGGGGGTGCATCGGGCCATCGAAGAGCTGGCGGAGCACACAGAGCGAATCCGGCGGACTCTGGCAAAGCTTTCTACCCGTGAATACCTCTGGCCATTTTCCAATCCGCCGTATATCCGCAGCGAAGATGATATTCCCATCGCGCAGTTCGGCGGAGGAAGGGCGGGAAAGACTACCTACCGGCAGTATCTGTCGGAGCGGTACGGCCGCTATAAGATGACGTTCTGTGGGATTCACTTTAATTATTCCTTCAACGAAGAGCTCCTTCACGCTGACTTTATGCGCAGCGGAAAAGAAAGCTTTACGGAATACAAAAACGAATTATATCTGACGCTGGCGAGACGAGTCGCCGCCTATGGCTGGATCCTGACAGCGGTCAGCGCGGCCAGCCCTCTGCTGGACTGCTCCTACGTGGAGAAAGGCCGGTTTGACCAGGACGTATTTCAGGGACTGGCCTCCGTGAGGTGCAGCGAGCTGGGGTACTGGAATGCATTTACGCCGGTCTTTGATTATAGCAGCATGCATGCCTATGTGGACAGCTTCCGTTATTATGTGCAGCACCAGTGGATACTGGCGCCTACGGAACTGTATTATCCGGTGCGCCTGAAACCGGCGGGGCCGAACCGTCTGGAATCCCTGGAGGCAGACGGAGTCAACCGCATTGAGCTGCGGATGTTTGACCTGAATCCGCTCTCGCCTGCCGGTCTGGAAGAGAAGGACGCCGCGTTTGCAGAGCTGCTGCTTTGCTGGCTGGCCTCGACGCCGGACGAACCTTTCTCAGACCGCGACCAGGTGCAGGCGGTGCAAAACTATAAAAACGCCGCGCATTATGACCTGAAAACGGTCAATATCACGGTGCCAAACGGAGAGTTCTACTCTGTGGCCCACGCTGCTCGCAACGTGATCGGATTTATGAGGGACTTTTATCGGGATTACCCGAAGGAAATACAGGAAATCCTTGATTTCGAGGACGCCAAATTTGTCAATCAGGAAAACCGGTATGCCTGGAAGGTCCGCGGACAGTTTGGGAATGGCTTTGTGAAAAAGGGCCTGGAGCTGGCCAGAGAATTGCAGCGGAAGTATGAATAAGAATTCGAGGGCGAACGGATATGAAGAGCGTTTTGATTAAAGATACGACAAAAGAGGAAAGAGAGGCCATCATTCGGCAGTCTCTGGACTGCGGAGGCGGATGTGAGAACTGTACCGGCTGCTGGCTGGGCGGCGGGAATCCGTTTGAAATGTATCAGCGGTATATTGACGGTGAGATGGAGATCCGGGAGATCAATGCGGAGTATAACGCGAGATACCTGAGAGGATAAAACAGAAATGTCAGTAAAAAAGATAGCGGAACTGGCCGGGACCTCCCCGGCCACGGTTTCCCGTGTCCTGAACAATCCCGGATACCGCTGCCAGGACTCCGGACTACGGGACCGGATCTGGAAAGCGGCGATGGCACAAAATTATGTGCCGAACGAGGCGGCGCGGAATCTGAAGATGGGGCAATCTCCGGAGGGCAGGCAGATTTATTACCTGCATGTCCTGATGACGCGCATGGATACCTCCCTGTCAGATCCTTTTTTTTCGGAGCTGCTGCAGACGGTGGAATGCGAAACTACTGGCCGGATGAGTTCTCATTGGCAGGCAGGTGGGAACCGCCGCTGGTAAAAGAGAGTCTATATTGAGATAGCATCCTGACAGCAGCGACTGCAGCCAGTCCGCTGCTGGACTGTTCCTATGCGGAGAAAGGCCGGCTTGACCAGGACGTATTTCAGGGACTGGCCTCCGTGAGGTGCAGCGTGCTGGGCTACCCTCGCTCCAGTGTCTCATTCATGCTCCCCGTCCGGTATCCCATCAGATCC
>JAJBVE010000209.1 GCA_020859995.1 Clostridiales bacterium | reverse complement strand
CAGGCAAAAAATCTGGGATTCGGTTAAACCACAGCTTTTTATTCTTTGGCGCTGATTCTATAAAAACAAGGTTGCTTTTTACAAGGATGTCTAGTATAGTGATGGGAGGGTTAGCCATGAGCGAAAGGATTCGTGTCGTGGTCGACGCCATGGGCGGAGACAATGCGCCGCAGGAGCTGGTCAAGGGCGCAGTGCAGGCAGTGCTGGATCATGAGAATATTCAAGTGATTCTGACCGGTCAGAAAGAAGCGATTGAGCGCGAGCTGGAAAACTACACGTACCCGAAGGAGCGTGTGGAGATTGTCGCCTGCAGCGAAGTGATAGAGACGGCAGAGCCTCCGGTGAACGCTATCCGGTCCAAAAAGGATTCTTCTCTGGTGGTAGGACTACGCCTGGTAAAAAATGGTGAGGCGGACGCGATCGTTTCCGCGGGGAATTCCGGCGCTGTACTCGTTGGCGGTCAGGCAATCGTTGGCAGAATCAAAGGGATCGAGCGGCCGGCTCTTGCCCCGGTGATTCCGACAGCAGATGGGTTTTCTCTGCTGATTGACTGCGGAGCGAATGTAGACGCGAGAGCATCCCACCTGGTACAGTTCGCGCAGATGGGTTCCGTTTATATGGAGCAGGTCCTGGGGGTTAAAAATCCGCGGGTCGGCATTGTCAACATCGGCGCGGAGGAGGAAAAAGGCAATGCATTGGTCAAAGAGACGTTTCCATTGCTGAAAGCCTGCCCCGGCATCAATTTTATCGGCAGTGTGGAGGCGCGGGATATTCCATCAGGAGTCTGTGATGTAATTGTTTGCGAAGCCTTTGTAGGAAATGTCATTCTGAAGCTGTATGAGGGAGTCGGTTTTACCCTGATCCGCATGGTGAAGGAAAGTCTGATGAAGAATCTGAAGACGAAAATTGGAGCCGCGCTGATCCAGTCTTCACTGAAGGAGACTTTGAAGTCCTTCGATGGTACGGAGTATGGCGGCGCGCCGCTGCTCGGCCTGAATGGACTGGTCGTAAAGACCCATGGCAGCTCAAAGGCAAGAGAAGTTGAGACTTCTATTTATCAGTGCGAGATGTTTAAAAAGCAGAATATTAATGAGATCATCCGGAAAAATCTCATCGAAAACAATGAAGGAGTGTAAGTGTATGGAATTCGAAAAATTACAGAATATCATCGCGGAGGTACTGAATGTAGATGCGGACGAAATCATGCCTGATACTACATTTGTAGATGATCTTGGCGCGGATTCGCTGGATGTATTCCAGATTATCATGGGGATTGAAGAGGAATTCGATATCGAAATTCCGAACGAGAAGGCTGAGACGATTGTCTCTGTCGGAGACGCGGTAGAGGCGATTAAGTCGGCCCTCGGTTGATACTTTGTAAATTGACGTTGCCAGTCGTGGTACGGGACAAAGCATAATGAGGAGGCTGCGAAGCCTCCTTCTTTTAAGAGAAGAAAAAGGTTAGGATGAAAGGGAGAGATCGAAAATGACCGGGCAGGTATCCGCGGAACTCGAAGAGAAAATCAGTTATCATTTTCATAACAGGCAGCTGCTTTACGAAGCCTTGTCTCACAGCTCATTTGCCAATGAACATCGTTATGAGGGGTTTCATGACAATGAGAGGCTGGAATTTTTAGGCGACGCAGTTCTGGAGCTGGTCAGCAGCGATTTCCTTTATCATCACTATCCGCAGCTCCATGAAGGCGATCTGACAAAGCTGCGGGCGAGCCTGGTCTGTGAGCCGACGCTGGCCATGTGCGCCAGGGAGTTTGATCTGAGCAAATATGTGCAGCTGGGAAAAGGAGAAGAGCATACCGGCGGGCGCAGACGGGATTCAATTATTTCGGATGCCCTGGAGGCACTGATCGGAGCGATTTATCTGGACGGAGGCCTGGAGCCGGCAAGAATCTTTATTGAACGCTTTATCCTGACGGATATCGAACACAAAAAGCTGTTTTATGACAGTAAGACAGCCCTGCAGGAGATTGTGCAGCAGGGATACCGCCATGAAGCCATCCGCTACGTGATCGTCGGAGAGGATGGCCCGGACCACGCGAAAACTTTTCGGGTGGAAGTAGAGGTCGGAGGCAGAGTGGTCGGCAAAGGGAGCGGAAGTACGAAAAAATCAGCGGAACAGGAAGCCGCGTACCAGGCAATCCATACACTGGGGGCCGTCGGGGAGAATCTTTAAATTATGTATCTGAAAAGTATCGAAGTACAGGGCTTTAAGTCCTTTGCCAATAAAATAACCTTCCAGTTTCATAACGGGATCACTGCCATCGTCGGTCCGAATGGGAGCGGCAAAAGCAATGTGGCAGACGCGGTCCGCTGGGTACTCGGGGAGCAGAGCGCGAAATCTCTGCGCGGCTCGAATATGCAGGATGTTATTTTTGCCGGCACGGAATTAAGGCGTCCGCTCGGATTTGCGTCGGTTTCCATTACACTGGATAATTCCGACCATAAGCTGTCGGTTTCCTATGATGAAGTGACGGTGACGCGCCGGGTCTATCGTTCCGGAGAGAGCGAGTATCTGCTCAATGGCACGCAGGTACGTCTCAAAGACATCAATGAGCTTTTTTACGATACCGGTATCGGAAAGGAAGGCTATTCCATCATCGGACAGGGACAGATCGAGAAGATCCTGAGCGGCAAGCCGGAAGAGCGCCGCGAGCTGTTTGATGAGGCGGCAGGGATTGTCAAATTTAAGAGGCGCAAACAGACCACGCAGAAAAAACTGGATTCCGAGCGCCAGAACCTGACCAGGGTCAATGACATTATCGAAGAACAGAAACGTCAGCTGGGGCCTTTGCAAAAACAGGCAGAGACAGCCAGAGTCTACCTGCAAAAACGGGATACCTTAAAGACCTATGAAGTAAACCTGTTTCTGCTTGAAACGGAAAAGATTCAGAAGGATCTGGAAATCCTTTCTGAAAAACAGCGTGCGGCGCAGGAAGAGCTCACTGCTGCCCAGATGGAATATGAGCGCACCAAAACGGAATATGAGGCGGCTGAGCGGGAAATCGAGCAAATGGATGCTTCTCTGACGCAAAAGAAGGACGAGGCTGCGCAGAACCGGCTCCAGAAAGAGCAGCTGCAGAGCCAGATTCAGCTGCTTCGGGAACAGATTCATACGGATGAGACCAGCGGCGGACATTTAAGCGCCAGGGTTGCGGAGCTTTCTACACAGATTGCGGAATGCACGGACAGAGAGAACTCCGATGAAGCCTCTTTGATCGACCTCTCGTCACACGCTTCAGAAGTACGTCTTCGGGCAGCCTCTCAGCAGCAGGATCTGGATGAGCTGGATCGGCTGATCACGGATCTGGAACAGGAGATTGAGGAGTCCAAAAGCGCGATTATCGCCCTGTTGAATCAGCGTTCGACATTGAAAGCGCAGATGCAGCGCTATGAGACCATGGCGGAGCAGGGACGCATACGTAAAGCACAGCTGCAGCAGGAGCTGCTCCGCCTGAAAAGCGAGGAGGCTTCCCAGGAGGATATTCGCGAAGAGATTCGTTTGGAATATGAGAAAGTCTCTGAAAAAATAGAGGATCTGAATTCCCAGAGCGATTCCGCGAATGAGTCCCTTGAAAAGGCTCAGGAAGCACTTACCGGTTATAACCAGCGCATGGAGGAGGAACACAACCGTTACCATCGGGAAATGTCCCGCCTCGAGACGCTTAAGAATATCGCGGAACGGTATGACGGCTATGGCAACAGCATCCGGCGCGTGATGGAGCGAAAAGACCAGGATCCGGGGATTCTCGGCGTGGTGGCGGACATTATTAAGGTAGACAAGGAATATGAGACGGCCATCGAGACCGCGTTGGGCGGAAGCATTCAGAATATCGTGACTGATACGGAGGAGACTGCCAAACGTCAGATCGAGTATTTAAAGAAGAATAAGTTCGGCCGCGCCACCTTTCTGCCGCTGGACGGCGTCACAGACCGGGGCGGGTTTTCAACGCCCGGCGCGCTTAAAGAAACGGGAGTCATCGGGATTGCCTCCAAGCTGGCACACACAGAGAAAAAATATCAGACACTGACAGAATCTCTGCTGGGCCGCACTCTTGTGGTGGATCAGATTGACCACGCTATCGCGATCGCGAGAAAATACCGGCATTCTCTGCGCATCGTCACGCTTGAAGGAGAAATGCTCAATCCCGGCGGTTCCATGAGCGGCGGTTCCTTTAAAAATTCCAGCAATCTTCTGGGACGGCGCAGGGAAATAGAGGATCTGGAGTCCCAGGTAAAGAAGGACCGCGCGTCCCTGGATCGACTGCAGGAGCTGATCGACCGCACCCGGGGAGGGCGCAACAGCCTGCGTGCCGAGCTGGTGCGGCTGAATGAGGAACTGCAGAGGGCGTACCTGGAACAGAACACGGCGAAACTGAGGCTGGATGAGATGAATGAGAAGCAGAATACTACTTCCGATTCTTATCAGAAGCTTCGCACGGAATTATCTCAGATTGAGCTGCAGCTTCGCGAGATTGCCTCCAATCTGGAGTCAGAACAGCAAAGTCTGGATCAGTCTGTGAAAAAAGAAAAAGAGTGTGAAGAGAAGATCAGTCAGGCGCAGTCCGCTCTGGATGAAAAACGGCAGAAAAGGCAGGAAGCGGCCGCCCTTGCGCAGGAAACGCAGCTGGAGCTTTCAAAGTACGGACAGCAGGAGCAGTTTTTCAGACAGGATCTGGAACGGATTCGCGGGGAAAAAGCCCGGCTTTCCAAAGAAAAAGCCCAGTATGAGGAAGACCAGAGGAATGCTTCGGGAAATATCCGGGAGAAAGAGGAGCGGATCGCGCGGATTTCGGAAGAACTTGCCGGATTGGAGGAAGCGCTGCGTATCCTGCAGGAAGAAATCCAGACTCTTTCTGAAAAGAGAGAATTCGCAAGTGCTTCGCACAAGCAGTTTTTTGCGGCCAGAGAGGAGCTCTCTGAAAAAATCAGTCTGCTGGATAAAGAGAGTTTCCGGCTGAATTCACAGCTCGAAAAAATGACGGAGCAGAAGGATACACAGATCAATTATATGTGGGAGGAATATCAGCTGACATTAAGCTCTGCCCAGGAGCTGGCAGATCCATCTTATACAGCTGTGGCTCCCCTGAAAAAGAAGATTTCGGAGACAAAGAGTGAGATTCGCTCCCTTGGCAGCGTCAATGTCAACGCGATTGATGATTATAAAGAGCTTTCTGAGCGATATACCTTTTTATCTTCTCAGCGCGAAGATCTGCAGAAGGCGGAAGCGGCTCTGGTGAAGATCATTGAGGAGCTCGATGTCGGCATGCGCGCCCAGTTTAAGGAACAGTTTGCTAAAATCCAGGTGGAATTTGATAAGGTGTTCAAGGAGCTGTTCGGCGGCGGCCGCGGTACTCTGGAGCTGATGGAGGAGGAAGATATTCTGGAAGCAGGTATCCGCATAATCGCGCAGCCCCCAGGGAAAAAGCTGCAGAATATGATGCAGATGTCCGGCGGGGAAAAAGCATTGACAGCGATCGCGCTGCTTTTCGCGATTCAGAATCTCAAGCCGTCGCCTTTCTGCCTGCTTGATGAGATTGAGGCGGCACTCGACGAGAGTAACGTAGATCGTTTCGCGAATTATCTGCATCGGTTGACAAAGCATACTCAATTTATTATCATAACACATAGAAGAGGCGCAATGAACGCCGCGGACCGGCTGTATGGTATTACGATGCAGGAAAAGGGTGTCTCGGCACTGGTATCGGTGAATCTGATTGAGAGCGAGCTGGACAGTTAGCGGCTTGCAGCCAGACCGACCGGAGATGGAAATGCAGAACTAATACGATTGCTGCAGCAGCTGTAGGGCAGAAGAGGTTTTTCGACGTAAGGCGCAGGCAACGCGAAGAGGAGGATTACTATGGAGGAGAAGAAAAAGAAAAGCTTTTTTAGACGTCTGGCGGATGGCCTTGCAAAGACGAGAAACAACATTGTATCCGGCATCGACGCGATTTTCAATGGGTTTTCCAGCATTGACGACGACTTTTACGATGAGATCGAGGAAATACTGGTGATGGGCGATCTGGGAATCAACGCGACGACTTCCATTATCGAGGACCTGAAGCAGAAGGTTGCCGAGCAGCATATCAAGGATCCTGCCGCTTGCAAGCAGCTGCTGATCGACAGCATTAAGGAAGAGATGAATGTTGGTGAGACCGCGTATGAGTTTGAAAATCGTAAATCCGTCGTCCTTGTGATCGGCGTCAATGGCGTCGGCAAAACGACGAGCATCGGAAAACTGGCTCAGATGCTGAAGGATGATGGAAAAAAGGTGATTCTCGCAGCGGCTGATACCTTTCGCGCGGCGGCGGGCGAGCAGCTCATCGAGTGGGGAAAGCGCGCCGGGGTGGATGTCATCAGCGGCCAGGAGGGCTCTGACCCGGCTTCGGTTGTTTATGACGCGATCGCGGCTGCCAAAGCCAGAAACGCGGATGTGCTGATCTGTGATACAGCTGGCCGGCTGCATAACAAAAAGAATCTGATGAGCGAGCTGGGCAAAATCTACCGCATCCTGGAAAGAGAATATCCGGAAGCATACCGGGAAACCCTTGTTGTCCTTGACGGCACCACCGGACAGAATGCCCTTGCGCAGGCGCGGCAGTTTAAGGAAGCGGCGGACATTACCGGTATTATTCTGACGAAGCTGGACGGCACAGCCAAAGGCGGCATCGCTGTGGCTGTACACTCTGAACTGGGGATTCCGGTGAAGTACATTGGTATCGGCGAAAAGATTGATGATCTGCAGAAATTCAATGCGGACGATTTTGTAAATGCGCTTTTTGATACGAAAGAATCCGCGGATCCTGTATAAGGCAGGCTGAGAAAAATAGTAGGCTCTGTTTGATTTTTTTGCGACCAGGAAGTCTGGTGCTGCCATCACAGATGTTTGTGATCAGGAAGTCAGATGCGCAGCCACAGGTGTATTTGCGGCTTTGAGAATTGGAGACGCAATTGAGGGCTTCTGCGGTCAGAAAAGAGCATAACAGAGTGTATCAGGAGAAAGGAATGACGAGGTGGTAAGCCATGGAAATGTTGACGTTAGAAAGCTTTGATGAGGCCTGCGAGTGCGTGAAGCGCGTGATTACGCAGACAAAACTGGTCTACAGCGATTATTTCAGCGCGCAGACAGGCAACAAGGTTTATTTAAAGCCTGAAAATATGCAGAAGACCGGCGCTTATAAGATCCGGGGATCTTATTACAAAATCAGCACGCTTTCAGAAGAGGAACGCGCAAAGGGACTGATTACAGCTTCCGCCGGAAATCATGCGCAGGGGGTTGCTTACGCGGCGTCTGCTTTCGGATGTAAGGCAGTGATCGTGATGCCTGCGACGACGCCGCTGATGAAGATCAACCGCACGAAGAGCTACGGCGCGGAGGTGATCCTTCACGGAGAGGTGTATGATGAGGCCTGCGAATACGCCCTGCAGCTTGCCGAAGAAAAAGGCTATACTTTTATTCACCCATTTGATGATCCGGCGGTTGCCACCGGTCAGGGGACGATCGCGATGGAAATTATCCAGGATCTGCCTCTGGTGGATGTGATTCTGGTGCCGATCGGCGGCGGCGGCCTGGCCACGGGTGTGTCCACGCTGGCGAAGCTTTTGAATCCCAAGATCAAGGTGATCGGGGTGGAGCCGGAGGGCGCCGCGTGTATGAAGGCTTCTCTTGCCGCAGGCGAAGTGACCACACTGCCGGGTGTGAATACCATCGCGGACGGCACCGCTGTCAAGACGCCCGGAAGCGTCATTTTTCCTTATATTCAGAAAAATATTGATGAGATCATCACGGTCAGTGATGACGAGCTGATTGTCTCATTCCTGGACATGGTGGAGAACCATAAGATGATTGTGGAGAATTCCGGACTTCTGACGGTTGCTGCCTTAAAGCATCTGGATGTGAAAAACAAGAGAGTCGTCGCCATTTTAAGCGGCGGCAACATGGATATCATTACCATGTCCAGTGTTGTGCAGCATGGTCTGATTCAGAGAGACCGCATCTTTACAGTGTCTGTACTGCTTCCGGACCGGCCCGGCGAGCTTGTGCGCGTAGCCAGCGTGATCGCCGGCGAGCAGGGGAATATCATCCGGCTTGATCACAACCAGTTTGTCAGCACCAACCGCAACGCGGCGGTGGAACTGCGCATCACACTGGAGGCCTTTGGCACGGATCATAAAAACCGGATTATCGATGCACTGAAGGCGGCCGGATATGATCCGACTCTGGAGGCGACGAACCTCTGATGACGGATGCAGCGACGGCCATTTTCTGCTCACACTGACATGGGATCAGGAAGGTGCATATTTTCAGGATATCTGTGCGCACTGGCAGATTATTTTGTGGCGGACGCTGGATAGTGGAAACGACTTTGTTCAGTGCGCAATGCGCATCATGGAAAGAAACAGGAAAAAATATGGATAATGAACTAAGATTTGCCATCCTGATTGACGCGGACAATATTTCAGACCGGTACGTAAAAATTATTCTTGATGAGGCGGCGAACAGCGGAGTCGCTACTTATAAGCGTATTTACGGGGACTGGACAAGCTCACGGCTTTCTTCATGGAAAAATGTGCTGCTGGAGAATTCAATCATTCCCATGCAGCAGTACAGCTATACCTTCGGGAAAAACGCGACGGACTCTTCGATCATTATTGACGCGATGGATATTTTATATTCGGGAAATGTGGACGGATTCTGCCTGGTGTCTTCGGACAGTGATTTTACCAGACTCGCCTCCCGCCTGCGCGAATCCGGCATGCAGGTGATCGGTATGGGCGAGCAGAAGACGCCCAAACCGTTTATTTCCGCGTGCAATCAATTTAAATATCTGGACTTGATTTATTCAAACCAGCAGAAGGAAGAAAAAGAGGAAGAAGAACCGGAGTCCGCTGAGGCTCCCAAGCCTAAAAACGGTCAGCAAAACGCAAAACCTAAAGAGAATGTTTCCTCGAAAAAGAAGTCCGCTTCCGCCAAGGAACGGGAACTCAAGCAGGTGCGTAAGACCATTAACTCGATCATTGAGAAATTTTCCGATGAGGATGGCTGGCTCTTTTCCGGAAAACTCGGCGATCAGCTCTCCAAGAGGATGCCTGAGTTTGACGTGCGCAATTATGGCTTTACGAAATTTACACCGTTTATCATGTCCCTTGGCAATTATGAGACAGATAAGCGTCCGGCCAGCGGCGGATCCAAGCAGATTTATTTCCGCATAAAGGGACGCTAATTGCGCTGATTACTTAAAGAAATCCTTGCTCCGGATGGGATGAATGGATGAATGAGGCATCTGTACAGCAGAAAAACAGCCGGAGGCAGGAAAGAGGTTCTAATCTGTCCTGGGCGCGGCATATAGTACATCAGAAAAAAGGTCTCCTGCTTTCCAGGCGGGAGAGAAGGAGCAAGCATTCTGAAATCCAGGACAGAGCGATTTTCGGCGGCAGCTCTTGCGCGTTCGCTTCAGCTGCCCCAGGATTGCCGGCGGGGACAGACGATTGTCTCTATGGAAGGACGGGAGCGGGTCTGTATTGAGAATTTTAGCGGAATCTGCTCCTATACAGAAGAAGAGGTGCGGCTGCGGACCAGAAAGGATAAAATCCGGGTAACCGGCCGATGTCTGCGGATCGACTGCTATGCCAGAGACGAGATCGAGATTTCCGGTCATATTCAGAAAATTGATTTCGAGGAAAACGATTTACCATGAATTGCTGAAAACGCAGGATAATCCATGAAGAAGTGGGAGAAAATCAGAATTCCGGAGGATCCATGGAACAGCGCTTTTTTGATTTTTTTCGCGGTTACGTGCGGATACGGATCATGGGAACCTCCTATGATCGGTTTTTAAACATCTGTGCTTTTAACGAGATCCGATTGTGGAATCTACTCCCGGCGGGAAATTCCTATGAAGCTTATGTCTCCAAAAAGGATTTTCTGCGCATGAAGGAAATTGTGAAAAAAAGCCATACGCGCATCAGAATTGTGGGGCGGTATGGCTTTCCTTTTTTTCTGCGCAGGTACCGGGCGCGGGGAGCGTGCCTGGCGGGCGCGTTTGCGGCCATTTTGTTTATGGGCTGGCTGTCAGCGCATATCTGGTATATCAGCATAGAAGGGAATCTTTCGCAGACAGATGACGTGATTTTTGAATATCTGAAGCAGGAAGGCATCAGCCACGGCATGTGGAAAAATCAGGTAGATACCAGCCTGCTCGGTGAAGGGCTGCGCAATTATTTTACTCAGTTTTCCTGGGTATCGGCCGAGCTGGAAGGCACGTGCCTGACCATTTACGTAAAAGAAGGGATTTCCGGTTCGACTGGAGATGAAGGAACTGTTTTTTTGCTGTCAGAAACAGAAAATTCCGGCTTGCAGGGAGACGAAAGCGCATTTTTGCAGACAGAAGCAGAGGATTCTGATTCCCTGACAAACAGCGGCGGCGAGGATCAGACAGAAGCAGAGCAGCAGGAGACACGGACCGGGATTGCCGCCGCGAAATCAGGGACGGTGGTTTCTATCTATGTGAGAAAAGGCCAGGCTGCTGTGCAGGCGGGGGATTTGGTGGAGGAAGGGGATCTACTTGTCTCTGGACTGATACCAATCTACAATGACGATGGGGAACAGATCGCCTCACAGGAAGTGATTGCCGACGCGGATATTATTCTGAGGACAGAAACTTTCTATCACGAGGAGCTTTTTTACGAAACAGAACAAAAAAGCTATACCGGGCGCCAGAAAGTACACTATTCCCTGCGCGTTTTTGATACTGTGTTTGCCTGGCCCGGAAGGTTTCCATGTTTTTCCCTCTGCGATGTTACGGAAAAAATCAAACAGCTGAAAATATCTGATAATTTCTATCTGCCGATTTATTTGTGCAAATATATGGAAAATGAATACGAAAAATTG
>JAJBVE010000095.1 GCA_020859995.1 Clostridiales bacterium | reverse complement strand
CTCCATACACGCGGCCTTTCCGAAGCTTTGAGCGGTCGCAGACAATCATCACATCCGGCTGAATAATTGTTTTGTCATCACTATCCAGTTGTACATCCACCGGCGCTGCAAATGTCCAGCATTGTCCATGTTTTTTATCTATATAATCTGCAAAGCTCCTCCATATTCTTGACGCAATATCCTGATGAATGTATGTCGGCGATGCCATATCATAAATAACACCGTCTATCAGTTCCACACATCTCTCTTCCGGCAATGCCAGATAATCCTCCAGCGTATATTTTCCCTGAACTTTCGTTCGAGCATATTCTGCCAGTGCCTCCGATACAAGGCGCGGTGCCAGTTCCTCCCCTTCCTTCCGATACCTCGAAAGAACATACTCCTCCGCCGCCTCCGCTATTTCGGAGGATTCCGTTTCTTCAAAGGAATACATCACCGGCTTATCTGGTGCACACTGCTCATCTGGGGTTTTCGACATCTGATTTTTAAATATTTCTGCTGCATTTGTCATATTCCTCTTATTTTCTCTCATTTTCTGATACCTCGTATAAAATTTCATAATCAATTGAAGCAATCCATTCATTTCACATCGTCTCATACAGCGGTCGTATCTGCTCATAAATCCGCGCGAAATCCACCTTACAATCCCCGCCATAAATCCCGACAGGCACTATATCTTCAAAACTGTAGACTGCCGCCGAATCACTCTTTTCGAACTCATAGACATATATGCACTTCCTTTTCGGATCGATGATCCAATATTCACGCACACCCGCGATCTTGTATTTTGCCAGCTTCAGATTGCGGTCTTTTTTTGAAGTAGATGGAGAAAGCACTTCCACTACCAGGTCCGGCCCTCCATACACGCGGCCTTTCCGAAGCTTTGAGCGGTCGCAGACAATCATCACATCTGGCTGCACGACTGTTTTATCATCGCAGTCTAATTGCACATCGACAGGCGATGTGACTGCAATACAAAAGCCATGCTTCCTCTCTATGTAGAGATCAAAAGCAGTCCGTATTTTGTCTCCCAATATCTGGTGGATATAGGTCGGTGCCGCCATATCATAAATCACACCGTCTATCATCTCCACGCGCCTCTCCTCCGGCAATGCCAGATAATCCTCCAGCGTATATCTTCCCTGGATTTTCGTTCGAGCGTATTCCGCCAGTGCTTCCGATACGGGACGCGGTGATAGTTCTTCCTCCCGATACCTTGAGAGGATATACTGCTCCGCTGCCTCCGCTATTTCGGAGGATTTCGTCTCTTCAAAGGAATACTCTTCCATTTTGTTTGGCATATCTGGCTTACCTGCCTTACCTGCCTTCTGATTTTTCTCTGTTTTTGCTGCATTCGTTTTATTTTCTCTCATCCTTATATTCCTCCCATAATCTTTTTCAATTATCCCGCAGCCGTTCATCGATGTCCATTGATTTCGGCTCGTTTTCGCCATGCTATGTATCTTTCGCTCAGTTGTTTATGCAATTGCAATCTTTTCATTTAAATATACTATATCACGCTTCACTTTAAATTGCAAGCTATTTTCTCTTATTGTTTTCATTTTTTTATGTGATATTTCATTGACACGCCACTGATATTTTCCAAAGCCCTCTGCTCCGGCTCCCATTATAAATATTGAAATATTTGACTCTTCCAATGAGGAAAGAAAACATAGTGCGTCAGGCATACGGAAAGAAAAACACATCAAAATGCGGCTGTCTAAAGAAACGACAAAGAAAGCCGAAGAAACTGCCAAGAAGAAATAGTTCTACTTGATTCCAAAACCCGAATCGACTATAATGGGACTCAGTTTATTGAATTGCAGCAAAGGGAGGATACCATGCCAGTTAAATACGTTTTCGTCACCGGCGGCGTCGTTTCCGGACTCGGAAAGGGCATTACCGCGGCCTCGCTCGGCCGCCTTTTGAAGGCCAGAGGCTACAAAGTCACCATGCAGAAGCTTGACCCCTACATTAATATCGACCCCGGCACGATGAATCCGATCCAGCACGGCGAGGTGTTTGTCACCGACGACGGCGCGGAGACAGACCTCGATCTGGGACATTATGAGCGTTTTATCGACGAGAGTTTGAATAAGAATTCCAACGTGACCACCGGCAAGGTTTACTGGTCCGTCCTGCAGAAAGAACGGCGCGGAGACTACGGCGGCGGCACGGTGCAGGTCATCCCGCATATTACCAATGAGATTAAGAGCCGCTTTTTCCGCGACTTTACGACCGATGACACGCAGATCGCGATCATCGAGGTCGGCGGCACGGTAGGCGACATTGAGAGCCAGCCTTTCCTGGAGGCGATCCGCCAGTTCCAGCACGAAATTGGTCATGAAAATGCAATCCTGATCCATGTCACGCTAATTCCGTACCTGCGCGCGTCAGGCGAGATGAAGACAAAACCGACGCAGGCCAGCGTCAAGGAACTGCAGGGGATGGGCATCTGGCCGGATATCATTGTCTGCCGTTCTGAGCACCCGCTGGACAAGCAGATCAAGGACAAGATCGCCCTGTTCTGCAATGTTCCGAGCACTCATGTCCTGCAGAATCTGGATGTGGACTACCTGTATGAAGCACCTTTGGCAATGGAGCAGGAAAATCTGGCCCAGGTAGCCTGTGAATGCCTGCATCTGGACTGCCCCGAACCGGACCTGACCGACTGGAAAGAGATGGTAAACGCCCTGCGCACGCCTACACACGAGGTGGAGATTGCGCTGGTCGGCAAATATATCCAGCTGCACGACGCCTACATCAGCGTGATCGAGGCGCTCAAGCACGGCGGCATCGCCACACACGCTACCGTCAATATCCGCTGGATTAATTCTGAGGATGTTACCCGTGAAAATGCCGCCGAGCTGCTCGCCGGCGTGGATGCCATCCTGGTGCCGGGCGGTTTCGGCGACCGCGGCATTGAAGGCAAGATCGAAGCCATCCGCTATGCCCGCCTCAATAAAATTCCGTATCTGGGCCTGTGCCTTGGTCTGCAGCTGGCGATTGTGGAATACGCGCGCAACGTGATCGGCCTGGACGGCGCCCACAGTATCGAGCTCGATCCGCAGACCAAATATCCGGTCATTGCGCTGATGCCGGATCAGAACGGCGTCGAGGACATCGGCGGCACACTCCGCCTCGGCTCCTATCCCTGCGTACTGGACAAGACAACAAAAGCCTATGAGCTCTACGGCACCGAAGAAATCCATGAGCGTCACCGCCATCGCTACGAGGTCAACAACGATTTTCGCCAGATTCTCGAGCAGAACGGCATGACCCTCTCCGGACTTTCGCCGGACCGCCGCATCGTCGAGATGATCGAGCTGAAGGACCACCCGTTCTTCATCGCGACGCAGGCGCACCCGGAATTAAAGTCCCGGCCGAACCGCCCGCATCCGCTGTTCCGCGGATTCATCGAGGCCGCCGGGGAGTATCATGAGGCGCATGCGGCAGCTGGTAATGCTACAGCTGAAAACAGCTGAACATCCTCCATCTATGTGAGATCAACCCCCGTCTCCATGCTCACATATTCAATGGGCATGGAGAAGAAATCGAAATCTTAGATATTTAAACGTAGATATTTAAAAGCGATATTTAAGCACGGATACTTAGGCACGAATATTTAAGCACAATTAAAAAGCTCTGCTAAATACTGGCGCTGGCAGCGTTTTTTCCACACCAGCCAACATAAAACTCTTATATCACAGTAGTGCAGCAAATCCACTGCATTGTAATTTACAATCATCACGCAGAAAGGAGGACCTTATGCCAGCCCTACAGCCACAGCCGGAGTTCATGACCCTGGCTCAATATGAATCACTCCCGGAAGGTGTCCGGGTCGAGGTTTTTGACGGCATTCCCTGTGATATGGCCAGCCCGTCTCAGATTCACCAGACAATCCTTACCGAGCTTCTTGTTCTATTGCGCGATTATATCCGAAAAAAGGGCGGCAAATGTTCCGTCTTTCCTGCTCCTTTCGATACGGTATTAAACGACAGCCCGCTCTTAATCGTGCAGCCGGACATCCTGGTCGTGTGCGATAAAGACAAGCTTGACGGTAAGCGCTGCAACGGCGCACCAGACTTTATTATTGAAATTACATCCCCGGGAAACTCGTCAGACGATTATATCCGTAAGCTGTACTACTATCAGAAATATGGTGTCCGGGAATACTGGATTGTCGATCCCGAGCGCCGCATCGTATCCGTTAATTATTTTGAAGGCGACCTGATCAACGTCACCTACTCCTTCGCCTCCACTATAAAGGTCAATATTTATGGCGATCTGCTGATTGACTTTGCGGAACTGATGAGCGGGATATAAATTGAAAAAAGCGGACGGAGAATCCTTTCCCCGTCCGCAAATCCATTAATCTGCCATCAGTCACTTTGTGTCGGAAGATATCTGGAAATCGTCCTCGCCGTCCGTGCGATCGGCATAGTCTGCAGCCATATATGCCCCGGACCGGAAATAACGGTATTAAACAGTCCTTCTCCGCCCAGTAATTTGTTCTTCATTCCTTTTACAGCCTCAACTTCTATCCCGCATCTGGCGCTCATTGCCGCCAGATGGCCGGTACCGATCACCATCTTTTCCCCGGGCGCGAGGTCATATTCCATGATAGAGCCGTCAAATTCCAGAAACACGGTGCCAGTGCCGGATATGCGTTGCATGACAAATCCTTCACCGCCAAATAATCCTGTACCCAGCCGTTTCTGTAAAAATACCGACACCTCCACATCCGGTGTGGATGCCAGAAAAGATGATTTCTGCGCGATCAATTCCTTACCGGCCGTAATTTCAAACACGCGGATGCTTCCCGGAAAGCTGGACGCAAATGCTATCGTCCCTTTTTCGTTCTCTGCGGTATAACGATTCAAAAACAGTTTCTCGCCCGCAAGTGCGCGTCCCATCACCTTACCCGTTTTGCCATTTGAAATAGTCTCCATGCTCATGTTTGACGACATCCACGACATCGCTCCGCCCTCACACAGAAGCGATTCCCCGGCTTCCAGTTCGCAGATGGCTGCCGGAAACGGAGCCCCCTCTACAGAATACTTCATTTTTCATCCCCCCTCTTTTGATTTAAAAAAATGTAATTGTTCAGAACAGTACCTCTCACCTGCTTTTTTGTTTTAATATATCACGGAAATATGGTTGTTTCCATCCCTTTTTCTTATTATTTCCTTTTCCCAAACATTAGTTACCATTTTCTCTTCAATTTGTTGGAATGCACGCATGACAGGAAGAAAAATCCACGATTTAGTACTTGAGACACATTTTCTATTATGATAAAGTAAATCCATCAGCAAACCAGTAAAGCTTACGGAAGATCTGCCTGTCAGGAAAACCAAAACGCTTCAGCAAATCGAAATATTATGAGAAGAAAACCACTTCTCATCAAACAGGGGGGGATCGCAATGCAGGCTGATTTAAAAAACACTTTGATCGCGGCGGACGGCATGACACAATACGATACCTATACCAGAGACCTGCTTGCCAGAAAAAACATTATTCTCAAATCAGCTGACATCTAATGAGCGGATTGACATCCTGGAGAATGAATATCATATCGCAGCCAGAGCAGAGTTTGGAGAGGAGATGAAGGTTATGTGTAATTTAAGTGAGGGATTTTTTGAGCAGGGCTTAGCGGAAGGCGAAGCCAAAGGCATAACCAGAGGCGAATTTAAAAAAGCGAAAGAAACAGCGTTCAATCTTCGTTCCATGGGGTTGGATGACAGCCAGATAGCCGTGGCTGTCAATGTTGATATTGATGTCGCAAAAAGCTGGTTTGCGGAGGAGGAGACGTCTTCTCCCAAAAAAATCAATGGATAAAATTGCACAGGCAGCGCCCCTGATCCTCGGCCTGCTGCAGGAAAAAGCAATTGCATCGGATTCGGAGCATGCGTCCGCGTTCGATCTTTCTCTTTGGAAAGCATCGGTCTCGCTGCTTTGCAAACCGCGCCAAAATCAAGGCACTGTTTCAGACCTTTTCTACGAAGGGAGTGGCGCTGAAGGCAGTGGTGCTAAAAGTGCTTTATGGGCGGAGAATGGCGGTCTTTTCTATGACGCGGAGGCGCTCGCTGCGTCCTATCTGGAAAATCCAGAGGCTCTGGAAGAACAGTTTGCCGCACTTTGTCTGGATACTTTTTTTCAAAAATACGGAGGCGGCAGTCCAAAGATAGGGTTGTGTTTTTCCGGCGGCGGACATGGCGGGCATGACGGAGATTCCAATACAGGAATGGAAAAAAGCGCCGCAGCGAAACAAGAAACCGCCGTACTCTCCCGCCGCGATAAGATCGATTACCGCACTCTTTTGCGCCGCTTTTGTGTGCCCAAAGAGGAAGCGATTCCGGATCTGGATTCTTTTGACTACGCTCCTTATCTGTATGGACAGATGGTTTCCTCAGACATGCGGCTCTGCCTGATCGAGCCGCTGGAATACAGCGAGGTCAACCGGCTGGATGAGCTGGCGATTGCGATTGATACCTCCGGCTCCTGCTCCGGAGCGCTTGTGCAGCGTTTTCTGGAGGAAACGTGGAGCATCCTGCGGCAAAGAGAAAATTTCTTTTCGCGCATGCGTCTGCATCTGATCCAGTGCGACTCTATAATACAGGAGCACCGGATTTTCACCAGCGCAGAGGAATGGGAAGCAGCACTTGGCAGCTTGAAAATACAGGGTTATGGAAACACGGACTTCCGCCCGGTCTTCGAGCTGCTCGAAGATCAGATTGCAAAAAAAGAAATCCGCACACTCCGGGCGCTGCTGTATTTTACCGATGGGGATGGGATTTATCCCCGCGAAGCACCGCCGTATGAGACCGCTTTTGTCTTTGTGAATCAGGAATCAATCAAGGGAAAGGTACCGGACTGGGCGCACTGTATTGTGCTCGATGATATCTGAATGCCGAGAGCATCTGCATTGCGCTTGATGATATCTGAGTGCCAGGAGCACTTGTATTGCGCCTGATAATATCCAAGTGCCACGAATCCGTATCGTAATTTCATACACATTCTGCGCATTTTGCGCAAGCTCTTATGATATAGACTGTCGGCCCACAATAACATTTTGTTCTGCCGGTGCACCATAATTATGACAATATACCAGCTGTAGCTTTCGCAGAGCGCACTGACTGTCATGGTTCTTCACAATTGCGGGACTTATCCGGCACTTTGTGCGGGGGTTCCACATTTCACAATCAAAGGTTAGGGGACATAACCCGACGGGAATTTTCCCGGTTAAATATACATCTTCACGCAGGCTTTACAGCAAGCGCAAAATGCAGCTTCACACGTGTTTTGCAGCTAGTGCGAAACACAATCTCACATAATTAAATTACGGAGACAATGCCAACATGAATATCCAGGATGCACGCACAGAAATCATCCGCACGATCCGCGCCTACACGGCGAAAAAAGAGGACGGGACTCCCATCATCCCTTCCCTGCGGCAGCGGCCGCTGCTTTTGATCGGACCGCCAGGCATCGGCAAGACAGCGATCATGGAACAGGCCGCCAGGGAATGCCGGGTGGGCTTTGTTTCGTATACGATGACACACCATACCCGTCAAAGTGCGCTCGGCCTCCCTTACATCGAACGGCGCAGCTTCAATGGAGAGGAATACGCTGTCACAGAATATACGATGAGTGAAATAATCGCAAGTGTTTACCGCTGCATGGAAGAAACCGGTGTGTCAAACGGGCTTCTGTTTCTTGATGAGATCAACTGCGTCTCAGAAACACTTGCTCCCGCCATGCTGCAGTTTTTGCAGAACAAGACATTCGGAAGCCACCGGCTGCCGGACGGCTGGGTGCTCGCTGCCGCCGGAAACCCGCCGGAATACAACAAATCCGTGCACGAGTTTGATATTGCTACTCTCGACCGCCTGAAATACATTCCGGTCGAGGCAGACTACGAAGTCTGGCGCTCTTACGCGCTCGGGGAAGCGATTCACGGCGCGATCCTCGCTTATCTGGATACACATCCCGGCCAGTTTTATATTCTGAAGCAGACCTACGCAAGCCGCGCATTTGCGACCGCACGCGGATGGGAAGATCTCTCCTGCATATTGAAAGAATACGAAGCTCTCGATTTCCAGGTCGATGCAAAGCTCGTGATTCAATATCTGCAGGATCAGGAGCTCGCGGAGGATTTCTCTTATTTTTACCAGCTGTACCATTCAAAAGAACAGCATCTGCCGATAGCGCAGATGCTCGCCGGAGACAAGCAGGCAGCCGCAGCCTGCCGCACGCTGTTTTTGGAAAGTCCTTTCGAGGAGCAGATTTATCTGGTGCACCTGATGCTTTCCTGCATCAACGAAAAGCTGGATAGCTGGCGCGCAGCCAACCGGCAGAAAGCGCGGTTTCAGGACGCGGCTGAACGGCTGATTCGGTTCTGGAAGCAGCAGGGTATACAATCCATTCAGGAAATCATCAACGCGTTTCTGGAAAAAGAGCGAGGGATTCTCAAAATACGGCGGGAGCACGGACTTTCCCCTGATTCTGAACTGGAGGAAATGCAGCAGGCTCTTTCTGCGGTGCAGCGCATGGGATATCGGCTGCGCGAAAAAGAAGTAAAGCAGAAAGCAGCTTCTGCGGCAATAGACCAGCAAACAAGCCGCCTGAAAACAACACCATACCAGAACACAGCCGAAGATTTTCTGCGGCAGGGCTGCACGGAGGAACTCCGGCGGATGGAAAGCAATTGTTCGGAAATCGCAGAGCAGATTCTGGAAATGCTGAAGTACGGTATTCAGACCATTTCCCCAGAAAATTGGGGGTACTCGGAGCATTCCGATCCTCCCGGGGATTCGTTCCATTCTGATACCCAGAATGAACCATGCATTCTAAAAAACGTGAGTTGCTCCGGAAGCGCAGCACTGGTTCTTTTCTTAAGCTCCCTGCGGCAAAATCCGCTCGCGGACAGATTTTTCAAACAATATCCCCAAAACCCCTGCGTGCCTCACTGGGAACAGCTGGATCTTTCAGCACGTGAAAAAGCAATCAGGGAGATGCTCTCATAATGAGCGGTAAATTTATTTGCATTTTCTACTGCCAATGCTATGATTTGGAAGAAATGCAGAGATTTCATCTTGCAGTGGGAATGCGAGAGCGACACAGGTACAAAAATTGTAAAACGCGTGTTCGAATATGATGCGCAGGCCTCACTTACCTACGCTGAAGAAGGAACAAATACATCATCCTGGCAGCTGAACTTTCCATATTCCACAGTTCTCTTTCTTGAACCGCATACGCGTATCTCTGACCGTCTTTCCTGTGAACTCCGTCTGCCGGTTTATTCCGCGGACACACGAGATACAGAAATAAAAAGCATTGATTACGCCGTCCCGGCTATAAAAGTACAAAGCTATACTCTGCAGGAAATTCGCGAAAAGCAGCTTTTGCTTCTGATTCCTTTCACTCCGATTCGGTTCAGAAAGCGAATGGCCAGTGGCACCAGAAAAAAGCAAAATTATGATCCAGATTTTGTAAAGTTGGAGTTGGCAAACTTCTTTCATGAGATTATAATGGTTTTAGATGAAGCAACGCTGGCTGAAACGATCTGCGAAATTGACCGCAAAGATATCCTGGCATTATTCAGAAAAGCCATGATTCGTGTCTTTCACGAAGACCCATTTTTATTGGAGGTGATCAATCATATGACAGCACCTGTTTTAGAGCTTGAACGAGAAACGATCGCAAGACTGCAGAAAGAAAATGAAGCTTTAAGAACCGAACGCGGAGCCGAAAAATCCAGGATGGATGCCGAAATGGATGCCTTAAGATCCGAGAGAGATGCCCTGAAATCCCAAAACATAGCTCTGATGACAGAGGTTGAAGCATTAAGAGCTCCCAAAGGCCCCTTTCGAAGCTGGAGAAAACGTTTGAAACGCAATCACTGATAAAATCGGATAGAAGGGCCTCTCTCCTGCATCGGCTGTTGGGTACATTTTTTTCCAATGAGCGTATTGACATTCTGGAAAACGAATATCATATCGCAGCCGGAGCAGAGTTTGGAGCGGAGATGAAGGTTATGTGTAATTTAAGTGAGGGAATTTTTGAGCAGGGCGAATTAAAGAAGGCGAAGGAAACAGCTTTCAATCTTCATTCCATGGGGTTGGATGACATCCAGATAGCCGTGGCTGTCAATGTTGATATTGATGTCGTAAAAGGCTGGTTTGCGGAGGAGGAGTCGTCTTCTCCAATCAGATCATGAATGCATACTTTTATTTTTTCTGACCATACGCGGGAATCCATCCTTTCGTGACCGGCAGCCACAGCTGAACGCATGGACCTACCAGAAATGCAGCAACCAGCGTACCCACGCCTACGACGCCGCCCAGGGCAAATCCCAGAACAAGGAAGCACAGGTCACAGACGATCCGCACCCACCGAAACTGAAAACGCTCCAGCTTATCAGAGAGTATGATAGCAACCAGATCGTTGGGGCCAGTGCTGGCCTCGCTGTTGATCACTATGGACATTCCCAGTGCCAGGATCACGCAGCCCAGTACCACGCCGAGCAAACGCAGAACCATCGGTGACTCTCCGGAAAGGAAAGGCGCCAGGATCCAGGAAAAGAAGTCAATGATCGGGCCGCCGCAAAATGCACAGATCACAGTGCCTGGCTTTACATAGCCCTTTGTGGTAAGAAGCATGATTACCATCAGCAAGGTACAGATGATCACATGAATGGTGCCCACAGTGACCCCGGCTGTCAGGGCGATGCCCTGCACCATAACGGTAAAGGGATCGGAGCCAAGATCCGTCAATAAAAAGAGGCTGACTCCCAGATGGGCTACTGTCAACCCCAGAAAAAGTACAATCAGTGCTTCACACCAGCCCACCAGGCTGCGTCCGGATGTGTCCTTTGAAAACTGCGCCATAAAAGAAGGCCTCCTCCATGTCAAATCATTACAATGATTATATCATGGAGAAAGCATTTCTGTCTATTTGTTTCCTTTTGCTACAGCGGCAAAGAATAAAAAGCTGAAGCCTGCACGAATTCCCGATTTTTTCCAA
>JAJBVE010000153.1 GCA_020859995.1 Clostridiales bacterium | reverse complement strand
ATTTTTCTGCATTCAAAATTTACCTTCTGGATGTTGGCCTCCTTGGTGCGATGAGTGAACTGGAAGCGCAGACCATTCTGGAGGGGAATGATTTATTTACGGAATTTAAGGGTGCCCTGACCGAGCAATACGTTCTCCAGCAGCTGGTATCCGATACTGATTACACACCCTATTATTATTCGGCATCGTCTCACAGCGAAATCAATTTTATGGTACAAAAAAATGGAGCAATCGTACCTGTCGAAGTCAAAGCTGTGGAAAACTTAAAAGCCAAAAGTCTGAAAGCATATTGTGAGAAATACAGCCCCAAATACGCTGTACGAACCTCTATGGCAAATTATAAAGAACAGGATTGGATGACAAACCTTCCCTTGTATGCAATCCGCGGCCTGTAGCTGTCAATGATTTCTATGCTCTGGTCCCGATTCGTTTCAGCCAGCGTTTCCTCCTGCGCTTATCACGGTTACACCATGTGTCAGGCGCAGGGGCCGCTGCTTTCATCTCTATTGATAGCTATACAGCCATAGTCTATCCATTTGCATACTTCCTTCAAGTCTTCTGGAGAAACCGCCTCTTTTGCAGCAAGCGGATCATCCGGCCTCATCAGAAGCACCCAGCGTTCCTGATACTTAGGCCGCAGAAAACCAAAAATTTCATTCAAGACAATAGATGCCAGATATCCCGGTTATACTCCGCGATGGTGCGGTCTGAGGAGAAGAATCCGGCTTTCGCGATGTTGATCAGTGCACGGCGGGACCATTCCCTCGGATTCAGGGCATAGTCCTGCATTGCCTGGGTTTTGCGGACAAGATACGCATTGAAGTCCGGCAGTGTCTGGAACCAGTCCTTATGAATCAGCTCGTTCTGCAGTCTGGAAAGGTTTTCCTCATGACCGGCAGACAGCATGATCTCTGAAGTCAGGAAATCAATTGCACGGCGGATGTTCGGGTCTCCTTCGTACCACTCTTTCGCATGATAGCTCCCATCCGCGTAAGAACGGATGACCTGGTCGCTGGTTCGTCCAAAAATATATATGTTGTCATCCCCGACACTCTCCGCAATCTCGACATTTGCGCCGTCCATGGTTCCGAGTGTGACGGCTCCGTTCAGCATAAACTTCATATTGCCCGTGCCGGAAGCTTCCTTGGAGGCCAGGCTGATCTGCTCCGAGAGGTCGCAGGCCGGAATCATCTTTTCCGCAGCGGTCACATTATAATTTTCTATAAAGACCACCTGCATCCATTTTGAAACCTCCTCATCCGCCGCGATCACGTCCGCTAAAGTGAGCAGGGCGTGGATGATATCCTGTGCGGTCACATAGGCCGGCGCCGCTTTTGCGCCGAAAATGCTGACGATCGGTGTCGCTGGCAGATGGCCGGCTTTGATCTCAAAATACTGATGAATCAGGAAGAGCAGATTCAGCTGCTGACGTTTGTACTCATGCAGGCGCTTGGACTGAATCAGGAACATGGCATCCGGATTCACCTTCACCCCCTGTGTATGGTACAGCCAGTCAGAAAGAGCCTTTTTGTTGTCCTTTTTAATGAGAAACAGCCGGTTAAGAACCACGTCATCCTCACAAAAACGCATCAGCTTTTCCAGCTCATCCGCATCCTTTTTAAATCCCGGCCCGATCAGGCGTTCGATTTCAGCCGTAATCTGCGGATTGCATTTGAGCAGCCAGCGCCGGAAGGTGATCCCGTTCGTCTTGTTGTTGAATTTTTCCGGGTAAAGCGTGTAAAAACTCTTCAGCTCCGTGTCCTTCAGAATCTGTGTGTGCAGTGCTGCCACACCGTTCGTAGAATGGCTGAAATGAATATCCATATGCGCCATATGCACGCGGTCTTCCGGATCAATGATATATGTGCCCGCATCGTCCGTCCGTTCACGGGCAACCATATCCAGCTTTTCGATGATCGGCATCAGCTGCGGCACCACCTCATCCAGATAATGGCGCGGCCATTTTTCCAGTGCTTCTGCCAGAATCGTATGATTCGTGTACGCGCAGGTATTCGTCACAATCTGTACTGCTTCGTCAAATCCAATGCCCTTCTCCCCGAGCAGACGGATCAGCTCCGGGATTACCATGCTCGGATGCGTATCGTTGATCTGGATCGCCGCATAGTTTGCCAGATCATGATAGTTGCTGCCCCGCGCGGCAGCTTCTTCGAGGATCAGCTGCGCCCCCGCGGACACCATCAGATACTGCTGGTAAATGCGAAGCTTCCTGCCCTCCTCATCCGAATCGTCCGGATACAGGAACAAAGTCAGATTCTGATCAATTTTTGTTTTGTCAAACTCGATCCCCTGTCCAATGACCGATTCATCAATCGTGTCCAGGTCAAACAGATTCAACGTATTCGTCCGGCCTTCATAGCCGGTCACATCCAGCTTATAAAGTCTTGCCTCATAGTTCTTACCGGCAAGAGTGACCGGGTAAGTCTGCTCCGTGCGCCTGGTCCACTCTGTCCGCCAGTAGTCCGGTACTGCGTCCTGCAGGCCATCCGTGAACTTCTGACGAAACAGACCGCAGTGGTAACGCAGACAGATCCCGTCGCCCGGCAGGTTCATCGTAGCCAGACTGTCCAGAAAGCAAGCGGCCAGCCGCCCCAGTCCGCCGTTGCCAAGGCTGGGTTCCGTTTCCATCTCCTCAATATCCGACAGCCTCTTTCCCGCCCTCGCCAATGCAGCTTTCACCTCATCATAAAGACCAAGATTGATCAGATTGTTTGACAAAAGCTTGCCGATCAGAAACTCCGCTGAAATATAATACAGCTTTTTCCCCTGCACCGGCATTTCCTGCTTTTTGCTCTTCTCCTCTGTCAGCTTCATGAGGGCAGCATATACTTCCTCATTCGTTGCCGCTTCCAGATCCTTTCCGCAAAGCTTTGTCAGTGTTTCGTAGATTCCTCCTGCCATAATGCGCTCCTTTCTGCCTTCGCTGCAACTGTTCTGAATAGTTACCAGCCACTCTTGCGATATCTGGTTTTTCATATACTAAGTTTTCTATTACCGGGGGCCTGTGCCGGATCTCCTTACGCTGATTTTTCCTGTACAGATTTTCATCTTCATCTATATCATAGTGTATTTTTATCACAAACTTCCATTCTATTCTTGCCTTATGGGCGCATTATATGATACTATCCTATCATCCTACAAAGAACCCCCTTCCTACTACAATGTATTTATGACCTCAAAAACATATTTTTGCATATAGATTGCTTTTTACGAATCGCACAGTTTCATAAAAATGAAACTCCGGTTTTTTTGAACTTATTCACAGGAGAATTCTCATGAAACCAGAACAGGACCAGAAGTACCAGGAGAAAAAAAGACACGGCAGCGCATACTTTCCATTCAATATCTACCCTTGCACCATTCCCGGAGATTTTCCCTCCGTCGCGCTGCACTGGCAGAATAGTATGGAGATCATCTATGTCAAAAAAGGACGGGGAATTGTTCAGCTTGATACCCAGCTAACGGAGGCCGCCGCGGATGATATTTTTGTCGTTCCGCCTGGTACCCTCCATGCGCTGAAAGAATATTCCGGTGAATCCATGGAGTATGAAAATATCATTTTTGATCTGGAGTTTTTGGGAAGTACCACTGCGGACGTCTGTGCTGCCGAATATCTTGTACCGTTAAGTGCCGGGCAGTTGTTTCCCGGGATGCAGTTGCGGCGTAGAGATGGGGATTCGTCAGGGCTCTTTGTCACATTTTCCGTTTCAGCGAACGATGCCATGGTCCATACCACAGACTCCGGTTATTCTTCCAGATTCCCTTCCTACTCTGTGCTTTCTTCCTGTCTATCGCGCACAGAAATTCTATGCAAAGAATGCTTCCGAGGCTACGAGCTTGGGGTCAAGGCTGCCATTTTAGAGTTCCTGTCCCTGCTCATTCCTCTGTGCCCAACAGCCCTCCAGAAGGAATCCGTCTATACAGAGCGGCTGAAAACAGTGATCAGCCGGGTAGAACAGGATTATTCCCATCCGCTCACAGTTCAGGAAATGGCAGATTTCTGCGGATGTAGCAGCAGCCACTTCATGCGCTGGTTCCGCCAGATGACAGGCTCCAGCTTCGGGCAGTATGTGAATGAGCGCAGACTTGCCTATGCCGCAGAGCTGCTCAGAAAGAGCGATGATAAAATCATCCTGATCGCAGAAAAAGCCGGTTTTGAAAATCTTTCCAATTTTAACCGGCAGTTTAAAAGCCGCTATGGAATCACACCGAGCGGGTATCGGAAGAAACCCCGCCTGTTTTGAGCCCTTGACACGAAAAGAATGGCAAAAGCTTCCTGCAAAAATCTGATTTCTGATTTGCTATCGAGGAAGTTCTCTACAAACTCGTATCTGATAAAAAAGCAACAAACACCAAACGCATAAAAGAAACAGCCAATCCAGAGTACAGACTCCGGCTGGCTGCTTTCATTTTCTTTATTTTCTTTCATTCTTTTTATTTTACCGCCCCGGCGGACATGCCCTGCACCATGTATTTTACCAGGAAGAAATACAGGATGATGATCGGCACGCCGATAAAGACTGAGCCAGCCGCAAAGCGGGTGAATTCGGTTTCATCCAGATTCATAAGGCCGATGGCTACGGTGTAAAGATCTATTTTACAGAGAATGGTCAGCGAACCAAAATCTTAATCAAGCATATAATGAATTACAAAACAATTTCAATCTCTTAATGGAAGAAAAACACATTGCAGAATCCAAAATACATACATTGGAGCAACAGGTAAAAGAACTGCAAAATTCTATTGACAGCCAGACTGAATGTAAAATACAATTAACAGAGACGAATAATTATTACGTCGATGGACAAAATATTGATTGTACGCCAATGGGCACGGGCACCTATCATGGTGTCCATTTTCTTTGCATTTATTTCACATTTTTTCATTTTTATACCCGCATGGGGCATCTCCCATGCGTTTCTCTTTTCTCACAAAATCTACAGCAGCTCTTTTTGGTTGCTCCCAGATTTCTTCCAGGCTCTCCAGCAGAGTCTAACCTTCAGTGTCGTAAATGCCGCCTTGCTTGTTTGTACATTTCTCATACTGATTGAGTTGTTTAAACAACACTTATCAGAAAACATTTGGCAAATACTGTATGATTATATTAACAGATAACCGTAGAATCATATACGTAAAAACAACAGCCAACCTGAGTACATACACTCTGGTTGGCTGCTTTCATTCTCTTTATTCCCGCGAAGCAGCGGGCCAGGTAGCTGAAGTCATACGATCCTACGCTTCGATCCGAGAATATCCCACACAAAGTGTAGAATATTCAATCGCACCGAACGTTCCAATTTGCGCAGCAAATCGAGAACGGTACCGATTCTACATTATGTGGCTCTCACTATTTTCATTCGCGCACAAGCACCATTGCGCTGATCGCATCTACCGTTACGCTGCCCTCCGCCGTCGCGAGCACCTCGGCGCCTGCCGCTTCCGCATTCACATAAATGTTCCATGTACCTTCCGGAAGTGTCACGGTCGTGGATTCCGTATTCGGATTGAAGATCACATAAATTTCTTCCGCTGTTTCACCTTCCATTCCGCCCTGAATATCCATGGCGATCACTTGTTCGTCCAAGCCAGATACTGAGCTGACATATTCCGCCACTTCCTCCGAAGTGGTCAGACGAAGCGCCGCATGTGCCTTGCGGAACGCGATGAGCCCTTTATAATACTGATATACCTGCTGATATGTCTCATCCTCCAGATCACTGTACCGCAGCGCATTGACGCTGTCGCCCGAATTGTAGCTGTTGGAATCGTAGCCGCCGTCCGCGGTCTCTTTTGTACGGAGCATTTCTTCGCCCGACATGATGAACGGGACGCCTTCGCTCGTCAAATAGATGGCCGCAGCCAGGTTGTTCATCTTCACCTGATCGGAAAATTCTGTCTCACTGCCGGTCGCACTTAGAATCTTCGCAAAAAGCGTCAGGTTGTCGTGGCAGGAAGCGTAGTTGATGATCTGTGTCGGATTGCTGCTCCAGCCTGTAACTGCCTGGAAGCAATTGATGATCGTCTCCGCGGATCCCTCCAGGCCGGTCGCGTAGCCAAAGTCAGTCTCGCTGAACACGCTGCCCTTGATCGCGTCGCGGATCGTATCGTTAAAATACGCGAATTCCGGCGTTTCCTGGGAGTTTGTCTGAGTCGCAAGCGTCACATCGTCCTTCGTCACTGCCGTGGAAAGCGTCCAGCCCTCGCCGTAAAAGATGACATCCGGGTGCGTCTCATGCACCGTCTCGACAATCTCATTGATCGTTTCCGTATCCAGCAGCCCTACCAGATCAAAGCGAAAACCGTCGATATGGTACTCCTCTACCCAGTAATTGACGGAATCTACAATGTATTTGCTTACCATAGAACGCTCGGAAGCGGTATCATTGCCACAGCCACTGCCATTGGAATATGTCCCGTCATCGTCAATGCGGGAGAAATAGCCCGGTACAAGTACATTGATACTGAAGCTGCTCGAAGACTGAACGTGATTGTACACGACGTCCATCACAACACTTATGCCGCTGTTGTGCAGGGACTGCACCATCTCCTTAAACTCTGTCACGCGAACCTCGCCATTGTACGGATCCGTAGAATAAGAGCCTTCTGGCACGTTGTAATTCACTGGATCATAGCCCCAGTTATAACCGTCGTCCGTTGTTTCATCCACGGAGCCAAAGTCATAGACCGGAAGCAGATGCAGATGGGTAATCCCCAAGTCCACCAGATAATCCAGTCCCGTGATCTGGCCGCCGGAAGTCGTCGTCCCGGTCTCTGTAAAGCTTAAATATTTTCCAACATTGGTAATTCCGGAATCCTCATCCGATGCGAAATCCCGCATCTGAAGCTCATAAATCACAGCGTCTGTAATATTCTCCCCCGCGTGCGGGTTCGTATCCGACTCCCAGCCTTCCGGATCAGTGGAATCCAGATCGATCACCATGCCGCGCTTGCCGTTGACACCGGTTGTCCGCGCATACGGATCCACGGTCGTGTTTTCTTCGCCGTCAATCACAACAGTATAGGTATAATAAACGCCGTTCAAGTCTCCCTCTACGGTAGTCACCCAGGTGCCGTTCACATCTGCGGTCATCTCGATCTTGTCCGTCTGATCATCCGTACCGTCCGTCCCGCTCTCATAAAGGTTCAGATACATTGCCTCCGCGGTCGGAGCCCATACACGGAAAGTCGTGCTTTCCACTGACCACACCGCTCCGAGATCGTCTCCCTCGTAGGTGTAAGCCTCCTCAAAAGCAGCCGTTGAGTAAATATTCGGCATATTCACGTCATATGCCGTTTCTTCCCAGGTCAAGGTGTAGCTCTTCGTATCCTCCAGTTCTGCCTCTAACGTCAGCAGATACTCTCCATCGCCCTCATCCGTAACAGATGTAACCGCAACACTGCCGTCCGCCCCTTCCAGCGTGAACGCGCTTTCGGCATCCTCGATTGCAGCAGAAAGTTCGACTGTAATAGTGCCATTGCCATTATAAACCGCACTCTTCAGCTTAACGCCGGTCTCCACGCCTTCCTCATACTCTGCCGTATATCCTTCCACTCCGGATTCAATATAGACGATGACCGTCCCGGAGACGACCTCAGTCAGATCGATAAACTGGTCAGCGTCAATATCCTTCGCCCAATCCTCCGTACGCACGATGAAGCCGACAGATGTGCAGCCGTCCGGCACCTCCATCGCCGTCACCATCTCACCGTCTTCATCCTCTTCGAAGTAATACTGTGCGCCATCTATGCCGTCCGCCCACAACCATACACTCGAAAACTCCGAATAGTCTCCATCCTCGCGGTGATAGTGTACCTCCAGCATGACTGTGTCGGAGGTCTGCGCCGTATCTTCGTCAGCCGCAGTTCCTTCTACAAACTCTGACGTATAGCCTTCCACGCCAGATTCAATGTAGACAATCAGTGTCCCTGCCTCCACATCTGTCAGGTCAATGTACTGGTCTGCGTCAATGTCCTTCGCCCAGTCTTCCGAACGCACGATGAAACCGACAGACGTGCAGTCTTCCGGCGCCTCCATCGTCGTCACCATCTCACCGTCTGCGTCCTCTTCGAAGTAATACTGTGCGCCATCCATACCGTCTGCCCACAACCATACACTCGAAAATTCCGAATAGTCGCCATCTTCGCGATGGTAATGCACCTCAAGCATCACACTGCCATCTGCCTGTACGACCGCAGTGCCGCCAAGAGCCGTCGTTACAGCCACAAGAATCATAAACAGTGCCAGCAAGAGTGTTTTTGCAGGCCTTACCGCCTGCCGTGAAAATCTTTCTCTCATAGGGTTGCCCACCTTCACTTTAAATTTAAGGATATTATATGGAACCTTATCATAAAATGCAAGCTTCTGATCTTGTAAGACTCCTTTTTATCCGCCAGCGGACTATACTAGTAAAAAGCCAACCCGCAGCCATCGAAAAATGCTTGTATTCTTATCCTTTCACGCCGCCGGATACAAGCCCTGACTGGATAAAGCGCTGCAGGCACATGAATATAACCATGATTCACACCATCGTCTTCTTCAGCTTTTCAATCTCCTCCACCATCACCTCTGCGCAACGCCTCGCACTGGCGTAATTCAAATGAATATATGGGACTCCGCTATTCTTGCATGCATCGCAGACCGTCCAGTACCCGCTGTGGTCTGTTTTATTGATCTGCAAAAACACAATATCCGCATTCCGGATCGGGTTGACATCGATTTTTATTTTTCTTCCTCGGGCTCTCCATTTCACTTTTAAGCTCTTTGGCAAACTCACGCTGCCTCTGCCTGATTGCATCGGATACCGTTTTCAGTTCCCCGTTAATGCAGGCCAATCTACACATATACCGGGCATGGTTGCAGACAAATTCTCTGTATTCCTCATCTTCTGTATCATCAAGATACAGCAGATCATTTTCATCCATATACTCTATAAGCCTTTGCAGTTTTTGCCTGGACAGATTTGGAGCCGGCGTAAAATGATTTCTTTTCTTCCCTTTCCTGTAGCCCTGCCACTCACTTCTGTCCATCATGGCATCTGCCAGCACCCGCGCCAACAGACAAACCGTCGGCACCAGATGCGTCACGGAAATGCAGGAAGCCTTTCGCGGCCTGCCGGATTGAACGTATTTTTTCATCTCTTCCGCACTGTATCCGCTGATCTTTAGCATTTGCCGCATCTGGTCGTCCGTCGGAATATTTAAATTATACCGCACCAGGTTGGCAACGATAGTAAACGCCGTGTAATCAATGTATTTCGAAAAGCCCGTCTCTGTCGGAGACATATACTCCAAAAGCACCGAAATGCGGGAATCATTCCCTGCATTATAAGCGAAATCATTCCGTAAAAGATCCAGATCCAGATATTCACAAATCTGCTCTGTGACTGTATGATAATCCCGCAAATCGGAAAGACTTTCAATCAATTCATCTCTCGTCATAAGATTCCCCTCGTACATGTCACTGTCTTTTGAATTATTTCCGATATGTCGGCTTGTGTCTAACTGCCGATGTCTCTATTATATCAGCCCACCCCACAGCAAACAAGAAGATTGTGCTCTTGTAACGACGGTCACTTTATCATTCAACCTCGGCAAGTTAGATAAATACTGCTCATATTTCATAAGCATCATTCCGTTCTACTGTTAAAAATCATTATACACCTTAGACCTTCCCAAAAATAGATTTAAAAAAATGAATCACACATGGTCTTTTCTCTGTCCCTGGTTCAGGGCAATTTTTCAGCAACAAAAACAGCTCTATTCACCTGACTTTGTCAATGATTGTCAATGTTTTTAGCAGTCAAATATCTGTGCAAACACTATCATAAGATGTCGGCTCAATCGACAGATTATGGATCTGGCTACTTTGCTCGTTGGTTCACGTGAATAAAAAAGAAAACTATATTAATAGAGACAGCTAAGCCGAGATGCCGGAATAAAGTCCTCTTTCAAAAATTTCTTTAAAAAAGCCATATCAACAGATTGACCGCAAAACGCCATTTTTCTTTCAAAAGGGGTCGATTTTGCCAAATTTACCTCCAAAAATGGCAAAATTACTCGATTTTTCATGTAGGGCTATCAGTATTCCTGATCTACAGAAATGTCACATGGTCTACAGATAATACAACGGAGATTTGAGAAACACAACTCAGCTAATATACTGGTAACACAATCGGCTGTTTATCTTACATCCTTATTATTGTAGTTCATAAAATATTACTCATCCTACCATCATCTGTTAGATATCAAATATGATAGAATTTTTCTTGAAAATATCAGTTCTGATAGAATTTGCGTCAGACAACGCATCAGGATAGGTTATCCTACAGATACTCCCGCCAATACAACTCCTCCAGCCATTCGAGAATATCGCCTATAACATGTTCCTGACATGTTTCATGCAAAATATCATGACGTCCCGGATAAATGTTTAAGGAAACATCGTTGATCCCTGCCGCTTTATACGCATTCATCAGCCTTTCTACTCCCTTCCCCATCTCTCCAACCGGATCGTTTTCCCCGGAGAGAAAAAGTATAGGCATCTCCTTTGAAATTTTCCCAATGTTTTCCCTTCCGCCCGTAACCAGCATCCCTCGCAGAAGTTCCCGAAACAGTCCGGCAAGCATAAACTTTCCGCAGACTTCATCCTGCATATAGTCATTGATTCCATCCGTACTTTCACAAAGCCAGTCAAATTCCGTCTTGTTCGGCTTAAAATAACGATTGTATGTGTCAAAGGACAAAGTCTGTATCAGTTTGCTTCGGTTCCCATCTCCAACCCGCTTTGCCTCCATGCTGGCAATTGCTTTTGCAAATGAAATCTGCGCCGAACTCTGGAAACCAGTGCCGATCAGTATGGCCGCATCTGTACTGTCAGGATAACACGCGAGCAGATCCCGTACAATGAATGAACCAAGAGAAAAACCGATGTTGTAAAATGGCACCGTCGGATACTGCTGTTTTAAGTATTCCTGCAACCGGCGCGTATCTTTTACAAGATATTCCCATTTATAGCATTCTGGTTTCTCAGACTTTCCATGTCCCAAATGGTCATTCC
>JAJBVE010000163.1 GCA_020859995.1 Clostridiales bacterium | reverse complement strand
CTTCTTCATCAAGAATCTCGATGTGCGCACCCGGGAGTTCCTCCTCGGTGGTGACATCTACCTTGCTGATCTTGACGGAGGTGATGGTGTTCGTAAACGCCGCCGTCTGGGTCTCGTCCTTGACGATGGTTCCTGTGGTGCCGGCTGCTGTCGTCACATAGCCGTCCTCTGTGTAAGAGGTCTCTTCTACCGTATAGGTTGTACCTGCCGGGATGCCGGTCGCGGTCTTGCTCTCGCCATGTTTCAGGGTGAAGGTCGCCACGCCGTCCGTAAAGGTCATCTCTCCGAAGGTCCCATTCAGGGTCGTGTCACTTAACGTTACCGTGAAGGTGAATTCCTTCTCGGTGTCAACTACGCTGCCCACCACTGTCTTGGTCACGGTCAGATCGCCGGTGTCAAGGGTGTTGGTCACGTTGCTGCCATCAATCGTGGCAGTGTAGCCAGCTACTGCTTCCTCGGTGATGGTGTAGGTAATTTCCTTGCCGTCCTTATATTTTGCGAGATTTGCGAAGCTGTACGTCCAGGTACCATCCTCCGCCGCTGTCACCGTCTGGCTGTCTACCTTTTCGCCATCCGCCAGCAGATTGATCGTAATGCTGGCCGGACGCTCGCCGCTGAGATTATCATTGTCGAACCAGGTCTTGGTACCGGTCACAACAACCGTCCCAGGAATGTGAGTGTTGGTGATCGTGAATCCTGCCGCAGCTGTTCCGGTTACTTCCGCTGTATAGCCTTCCGGTACATTTACTTCCTCTACCGTATAGGCGATTTCTTTGCCATCCGCGTACTTCGCGAGACCTGTAAATCCTGCCGTCCAGCTGTTGTCCGCGTTCAGCGTCACCGTCTTGCCGGTATCCGCGCCATCTGCCAGCAGTTTTACAGTTACACTGTCCGCGCGGATGCCATCCTGATTGTCCGCGTCAGACCAGACTTTAGTCACCTGAACACTCGTCTCTTCCGGTGTACGTGTATTCGTGATCACATATCCGGTCGTCGCGTCTCCCGTGATCGTGCTCGTATAACCAGTCACGCTCTCTTCCTGCACCGTGTAGATGTTTCTGGTTCCGTTTGTATACTCGTCAAGATCCGTGAAGCTAGCCGTCCAGCTATTCGTCTCTGAAAGCGTCACAGTCTGATCCGTAGCTGTTCCGTTCTTCACAAGTGTCACAGTAATGCTCGCCGGGCGGATGCCGTCCTGGTTGTTGCTGTCATCCCAGGCCTTCGTCACCGAAACGCTCGTCTTGCCAGGTGTATAACTGTTTGTCACGTCAAAGCCGGTCACCGTAGCCGTATAATCCGTCACCACGTCTTCGGTAATCGTATACTTGATCTCTGTGCCATTTGAATACTTGTCAAGGTTCTCAAACTTCCAGCTCCAGTTCTCATCCGCCGTCACCGTCTTGCTCTGTACTTCTATGCCATTCGCGTACAGGCGGATCGTGATGCTCTCCGGACGCTTGCCGTCCTGATTTTCACTATCATCCCAGGTCTTGCTTCCGCTGACCTCGGTTGTCTCCGGCGTATGCGTGTTCGTGATTGTGTAGCCAGTTGCAGCGTCTCCAGTGATCGAAACGGTATAACCGCTCGCCACATTCGACTCCTTTACTGTATATTCAATCGCTACGCCGCTTGCGTACTTCGCAAGATTCTCGAAGCTTGCTGTCCAGTTGTTGTCCGCATTCAACGTTACAGTCTTACCTGTGTCTGCATCATTCGCCAGCAGCTTTACTATTACCTCAGTCGGGCGAATACCGTCCTGGTTGTCGGCATCGGACCAAACCTTGGTTACCTTGACTTCCGTTGTTTCTGGTATGTGGGTGTTCGTGACAATATACCCATCAGCCGCTGTTCCAGTAATCTCTTCTGTATAGCCAGCCGGCACATCTACTTCCTCTACAGTATACTTAATCGCTACACCGCTTGCGTACTTCGCAAGGTTTGTGAAGCTTGCTGTCCAGTTGCCGGTCGCGTTCAGCGTTACTGTCTTGCCTGTGTATACGCCGTCCGCCAGCAGTTTCACTGTCACCTCGGTTGAACGAATACCATCCTGGTTGCTGGCGTCGGACCAGACCTTGGTTACCTTTACTTCTGTCGTCTCCGGCGTATGACTATTGGTGACGGTAAAGCTGGTGCCATTTGCTGTCGCTGTCCCATCATCTACCTTCTTCGTGTATCCGTTCGGAACACTCGTCTCATTTACAGAATAGGTAATATCATTACCGCTGGCGTCTTTTACAGGCAAATCGTTCCATGTTTTTGTCCAGCTGTTATTCTCATTCAGAGTGGCTGTATCATATACCGTTTCGCTGCCATTCACAATCTTATAAAGAGTAACTACTACATTCTCCGGGCGGATGCCGTCCTGATTGTTCGCGTCATCCCACTTCTTAAGCACGGTAATATTCGTCGTCTCGGAGGTATACGCATTTGCAATAACAACTTCTCCAGTATAATTATTATCCTTAGTAAGAGCAGCCTCAGCCTCCTTATCCTTAGCGACCTCTACACTATTCACTTTATAAGTCGTTTTCATCGTATACCCCGTCTGATCCGAAGTATTCGCGATGGTTTCGGTCACTATATAAGTCGCGATCGGCAGGTTGGTAAGCTTTACTTCTGCGTTGTCCTTTACCATAAGAGTAATGGTCTGCTTATCGCTCGAAAGCGCGCTGCTTTCCACTGTCACACCATCAACAGCCACCTTGCTTAAATCCTCGCCGGTGGCGGAGGTCACGGTTACTTCATAACCATTTGCCGCCGCAGGTGCGCCTGTTACCGACTTGCTCACTTTCAAAGCGGTATAGATGTTGGTGATGGTAACAAGCTGCGGCGCAGTATTGCTACTCTGATAATTACTCGTATCAATGGTTACTTCCGCACCGTTCGCTCCATCTACATCGTAGGTAGTCTTGACGCTGTCCTTGGTTGTCTCTTCTACCGTATAAGTATCCAGCGGCAGGTTGGTGAATGTTATCGTTTCACCCGATTTTACAGTAAACGTGATCACATTGTCTTTAACGTCAATCTTACTTGTAATATCTCCGCCCTGATCAGAGTTTGCTGTCACATTGCTCAGATCTGCGCTCATATTCGACGCGGTCAGCGTCACTTCATATCCACTGGTATTTGTCTGCGCCGTATCGCCTGCCACCTCTTTCGTAATTTGCAGGCTGCCAGTGAGATAATCGTTCACGATCGTAACGCTCGGTGTCAGCGTATCACCTGCATTCGAGCCGGTACTGATCACAGCGGTATTGCCGCTGCCCGATACAGAGTATTTATAGCCCGTGCCTACCGGAACATAGCTGCCGGACACAGTATCTTTGCATACCTCATACACATAATACGTACCCGGTTCGAGACCATAATAGGTCACGCTGCCCTTGCCTGTACCAGCATCCAGTGAAATGGTTTTCACTGTTCCGGCAATCATTTTAGTTCCCTGATCTTCGTAAAGCGCAACTGTAAAGGATTCCGTGGCAGTGGTATCCGTTGTACCGTTGTGCCGCACTTCCTTATTGACCGTCAGGCTTGTGTATGTGTTGTTGAATGCTACTGTCTGGTTGGTCGTCGTGCTGTTAAGCGTAACATCCGCGCTGCTGCCAGTATCCGCCGGATTAGCCCCCACTGTGTAGCTCGTCACAAAGTGCTGACCACTCGCGCTCTCCTCCACAACCGCATAACTGCCGTATGGCAGGGCACTTAATACCACGGTCTCATCATCAGCGATATTAAATGAAATGCTGCCGTTTGTACTGCTGCTTGTGTCCAGACCACCCACCGTTTTGGTCAAAGCGGTTCCGTTGTTGTATTTAACAGAGACACTGCTCAGATCTCTCTTGCTGTTCGCAGTATCTGCCGTCACTGTTATCTTATAAGATGTTTTACCATCCGTTGCGGTACCGGTCACGGTCTTTTTGATGCTCAGACTGCCTTCGGTATTTGTCACAGTGACCGTATTTCCAGTCAGATTGCTGCTGTCAATTGTCACTGCCTGGCTGGATGTCTGACTCGTCTGGCTTGTAGTATAGGTAACAATATACGCTGTGCCATAAGCGTCATTCGCCTTAATTGGATCGCCTTTCTCATCCAGTTCGAATACGTAGTAAGTCTTATTTACATCCAGACCCGTATACGTAACACTGCCGATTCCGGATGTTATGGTAATTACCTTCTCCGTACCACTAATTCTGTCAGTACCATCCGCGTCATTGTAAAGAGCCACCTTGATTGTACCATTGACGGTCGTATCGATTGTTGCGCTGCTGCCAACGACAACCTCTTTATTTACTGTCAACTTGCCTTTCGCGTTTGTAAAAGTCACTTCCGCCGCGCCGGTAGTCGTAACTTTTGTTTCCTGATCCACGTCTGAGGTTACTTTGTACACAAAGCTACTGCTGTCAATCGGAGTACCCTGGGCATCCGCCACTTCCGTTACAGTATAAGTACCTTCATTCAGACCCGAAATCGTAATGCATGTATTACTTACACTGTATTTCAGGGCAATGGTTGTCATGGTCGAAGCGTGTGATACTCCGTCTTTATCATAGTAGTTCCCGTAGGTATCCTGTACAGTGAAATAGAACGTATCGGAAAATCCTGTCTCGACGTTTTCCACTGTCTTGCGGATTGTCAGCGTCCCCACCTGCTTTGTATTCGTAATTATTACGGAGCTTGTGTTATCTGTAGTCTGAAGCTCCCCAACAACCGATGTGTACCCTGACACTGTAGTTTTTTCTACAACCACATAATTGATTTTTGTTCCGTTTTCATCGTACATAGGCAGTTCTTTAGATGTTACAGCCGCCCAACCACCAGTCTTATAGATGGTCAACGTGTCTACCGCGCTGCCGGTTGCCTTTCCATTTCCGTCTGCTTTATATACCTCTACAGTAATAGAATCCGGACGATCGCTGTTATCTCCGCCGCTCCAGCTCTTAGTTACAGAAATGGTAGTCGTTCTGCTGTTCTTAACAGTCACTGTATCTGCCGTCGTACTATCCGCGCTAATGGTTTTGGTCGTATCAGAGTAAACAGTGTCTCCCACCTGTACATAGCCCGTCACTGTCTGTTCAGACACTTCATAGGTCGTTCCATCTGGCAAGCCCTTTATCGTGACTGTCTGTCCGCCTGTAATTGAAATACCACTTGCTTTTGTCTGACCCACTGCCGTAATAGAACCATTTGTGAACGTCACCGTTCCACTTGTACCATTCGTCACTTCATAGTTGTAAGTGCCATTCACGCCTGTACCATTCAACTTCAATGTTACTTCAAACGTAAATGTCTGTGTGTCGCTGGTGATATTACTGTGCAGCGTCTTTGCAATTGACAGATCGCCGGTTCTCAGGGTATTCTTAACCGTATTGTTATTGTCATCATAGGTAACTTTATAGGTGCTGGCGCTGCCATCCATCGTATCGTCGTCAGCATAATACGTGGTGTCGGAGCTCATCTCACGAACAACATATTCTATCACATTACCGTCTGAGTCATATTTGTTCAGACCCGTAAATGTGTAAGTCCAATTATTATCTACTACCGTTACACTCGTATCAGAAGATACACTTGCTACGGTGATTGTCTTCGTCTGACCAGTAACAGCGGTATAGGTATACCCGCCCATTCCATCATCAGTTTTCGTATACAATGCCAGTGTAATATTAGCCGGTCTCGTGCTGTTGGCATTGCTGTCGTCATCCCATACCTTGGTAACGGTTACGTCTGTAATTGCTTTGTTTGTAAAGGTTACCGACTCGGTGCCGCTGCTGATGGTTCCTGTCGAAGAACCCGTACTTGGAGATTCTACTTTGTAGCCAGTCACTGTATTCTCTGTCACAGTATAGATTGTCCCAGAAGGCAATCCGGTAATTGTGATCGTCTGACCGGCTTTCAGGGTAACTGCTGTCGCGTATGTTCCATTCACTGCAAAGATTATTCCGCTCGCAAAGGTCACTTTCCCAGTCTGGATGCTTGTACCGGACGCGGTATCAGTAATCGTGTAGTCATACGTTCCATTGATGCTATTTGAACTGCTATCAGTTAATTCTACAGCAAATGAAAACTCCGTAGCCGTATCCGTAGCTTTATCAGCTAAAGCCTTACTGATTGATAAACTTACGGTCTCCACTTTCTCATTGGTCAAAAGCACGGCATCAGGAATTTCATAAATATTACCAGTGCCTGTGTATACTATAAATGTTTCATATGAAATGCTATTACTATTCAGCCACGCTTTTATATCTGCAGCAAGGCTGGCACCATTAGAATATCCATCCGCAATGATAAAGTAATATGGCGTACTCGATTTTTCATAGCCCGTCGGAGCACTATACTCTACAAGTTTATAAAGTTTATACGGTTCCAGAGCATTATTTGTCGCTCCATAAGCACCCAGCGATATCGACCCATCCGATTCAGTAGTTACAGTTCTCACGAGAGATAAAGATTCTTCTCCATTACCTGTAACAGAAACTTCGTAAAGATTGAATACAGCATTTGGCAAAGCTTCTGTAAAATCTGAATTATATTTATACAGCTTTAATTCAGCAGATCCCGCACCACCTTCAGCGCTTGATACTTGGATCTTAACAGTATCGCTTTCCTCGTCGCTGGCTATCGTGACTCCTTCGCAATCCAATGTTGCTTTATTATAATAGTATATATCATCTCCAATATCGCCTTTTACAGTGGCACTATACGTAATTGTATAGGCTGCGCCATCCGCGTTTGGTATTGTGATAACGAGAGTGTTCGCAGTATCTCCCATTGTATAAGACACCGTGTAGTCGTCTGCAGCCAATGTAGTCGTAGTCGTTGTTGTTGTTGTCGTTGTCTTTGTAATTTCCAAAGAGCTTAGGTCCAAATGCAAAGCAGTAGACATTGAATCAGTAATCTTGTATGTCGCAGGTGACGTCGACGACAAAACAACCTCATATGGATTGATCGACAATGTAAATGTTGCAGTATATTCATTTGAAGATGTCGCCTTTGCTAATGACTTATCAAAAACTGATTTCTTAGTTCCGGTACACGTCGCGCTGTCTGAAACAATCACTTCTCCGTCCTTTTTCAGGACTGCCTCGTTTGTAGCTGTCACTGACGTTTCCGCACTTGCAAGATTTTCATCCGTCAAATAGGTTTTATAAGTAATTTTAAGCGTGGTCGGCAGACCGTTTGTAGCAAGAGCAGGATACGTAGTTTCCTTGTCATACCATTTATAGACCACATTGTTTAAGGCACTCAAATCCTTAAATACAATTGTAAACGTATGGTTAATTTCATCCACATCTACGGTATATGCATCTTCTCCGAGAACAGTTTTCAAATCCCATGTAGCTAAGGAAATACCCGCGCCAAACAAAATCTGAAGAGAATCTACATCAAAAACCTGATTTTCCGAATAAGTATCTGTTATCGAGTACTTACCTACACTATACTCTTTTTGATCATTATTAACATAAATTGTCCAGTTAAAGCTTCCGTCCGAAGAAGTAAAGTATGGCTTACCCCACGGACTATCTTTTTCCATATTAATTGTATCTATATTACTTGGATCTACACTGGCGGTCACATCTACTGTTGCTTCACCTACTTTTACGGTAGCTTCATTTACTCGTAACTCTGTAGGATAATTACTCAGATTTTTCACTTTAGTATAATAAGTAAATGTAATCGTATAATCTTTGTTGTCCGTACTCGCCGGCAATCCTGTGTCTCTCGTAACAATAAATTTTCTATTATTATACGTAATTTCCAGATTCCAATCAGAAATAGATATTGATGCATTTGATGACACATCAATGCCTAATTCATTATACGCCGGATCCGTACCAGAAACAATACTGCTGCTCGAAGTCAGCATAAGCTCCTGATACTCATATCCATTCACATAAGAATCCAATGAGTAATCAGTCAATGAAAAAGCTTCACTATATCCTGCAGCCGGAACGTTAAACGTAACCGTCCACTTAATATAATACTCATAACCGCTTGTAGTTTTATCTTCTACAAGCTCACCGCTTTTAGCCAGAGAGTCATGAGGCAATCCTCCTCCATCTACAAAGTAAGACTCACTCTCTTCTGTTACTTCTCCACTGGTATTATTTATAACAGCTGTATTTTCAAGTTCAATATCCGATAGCGTCGTGTTTTCCGGTATTGTTGTGTAATAAGTAAACACGTATACTCCTGGTACATCACTGACCGAAAAAGTATATGTCCATGTCCCATTTGTAGTATCCCATGTAGTAAGCTTGCTGGTGTCGGCCTCCTTACTTGTGCTGTTATTAAAAGCCACAGACAAGCCCAGACTATCCACTAACGCATAACCAGTAACACTTGAAAGTGTATCTGTAATAGAATATCCATCAAGACTTGATATATTTGAAGCATCAAAGGTTACTGTCCACTCCAAATAGTCTTTGCCTCCAATTGTTGTTGTTGTAACTTCTTTTGAAAGCATGTCAAAGCTAAACTTGGCAGACGCATTCGTAGATACCCTATCCGAATAATCAGAAATCGCTGTCACACTATTGTTTGCATAAGTAGTTCCATCCAACGACTGCAAAGCGGAATCTGTCAGCTTTGCAGAATAAGTAATCGTCACTACATCATTTGCATTAAGATCGCCCAGATTGAATACATATGTGTTATTTCCACTATCCGTATAAGAATATGCCGTTGTGTCAACACCATTAAGTTTGTAGGAAAAGCTTCCATCCAAACTCAATAAACTGCTCATGGTATCTGTGACTACCACATTCTCAGCATCTGTTTTAGCAGTTACGGTAATTGTATACGTAACAACATCAGCAGCTGAAGTGGGCTGAGTAACTGTCTTTTCTATTTCAAGCTGTTCATATGCTTCAAATGTCACTACCTTTTGAATACTATCAGTAAAGCTAATAGTCGCAGAAGACTCTTTCCCAACCTCCGTTGCGTCAAAGCTTGCGTCAAAAGTCACAGATACGGACATATTTGTATAAGTTGTAACATATTCTGTGTTAAGCTCGAATGTAATCAGGCCATCACTGTCAATGCTGTACGTTCCAATAACGACTTCATTTCCGTTAATGGTACCCATTATTGCAGCATCTGTAACAGGATCAATATTTATTATACTTGGCATTTGATAGTACATCAAACCATTATCAGGGAATTGAAGCCCGCCTATCACTTCACTGAAATTAATTTTTAAGCTGTATGTTCCACTGCGATTAAGGTCTGTAGAGCTCGGATCGTATACGCCTCCTGTACCACCCGTGCTATTATAAATAGTTACGCTGGTTATATACGAGTCAATTGCAGTATAGGATGTATTTGCTTCTCCTAATTCACCGCCATTTGCGGTCCCCAAAAGAAGCGCATACCCTGAAAAACTATCTGATGTAAAACCCACAGAGGTGACCTCACCTTCGCTGTTGGTATCTACATAGTCCGTTACAACTTCGGCTTCGCCATCTTCTTTCAGATGCACCATTTCCGCAGTGACCACTTCTCCTTCCGCCTCTGCCGCCACCGGCTCGACGAAATTCATAGTTACAGTCACATAACCCTCTTCCGGCTCGATGCGCTCATCAGTGGATGCGCACAGGAAATAGATGTCATAGAGTGTGTACTCTACCACAATATTTTCATCAGCTACTCCGAGCTCTTCGGAAAGCTGCGCATTAAAGGCAGCTACGGTAGCATTGTATTCATCGCTGCCCGGCTCAATATAATCCGCTTTCAGTTCCGCGTCCTGCGGAAGGTTTGCTTCCTCATCGGCGGTCGCGGTAATGATCACGCGCTCGTCTTTATATTCGAAATACGTCTTCGGAGCTTCGGTCTCTTCCTCTGTTTCTTCTTCGGTCAAAACTTCCGTTTCGGTCTCCGTCTCAGTTTCGGTGTCTGCCTCTGTCGCGGACTCTGTGTCTGCTTCAGATTCACTCTCAATCTCAGTCTCTGCGTCCGTCTCCGTTTCGGTATCGGTTGCTGCTTCGGTCTGGGGCTCGGTTGCTTCTTCTGCCTCTGTCACGTCCTCAGCCGTCGCTTCCGTATCTGTCTCCGCTGCAGCTTCCGTATTCACTTCGACAGCCGTTTCTGTACCTGCTTCGGTAGCAGCTTCCGTTGCTGCCTCGGCCGCAGTCTCAGCATCCGGTGTCTCCCCCGCCGGATCTGTATTTTCTATAGAAGCATCTGTTTCCGTTATAGCTTCCTGGGCTTCTGTCGCCACAGTAGTCTCTTCCGGTGCTTCTGTTTCCATAGTTGTTTCATTCGAAGCATCCGTCGCCGCCGTCGTTTCCTCCGCAGCTTCGGTCACCGCGGCTGTTTCTTCTGGTGCCTCGGTATCCGCAGTCGTTTCTTCTGATGCTTCTGTCGCCGTAGTTGCTGCTTCTGTAACTGCGGCTGTCTCCTCAGGCGCCTCGGTCGCCGTTGTTTCTGATATTTCCGCGGTCGTTTCCTCGGCCGCAGCTGTCGTAGCTTCGGTCGTTTCATCAGCCGAAACTGCCTCTATATCCTCACTTCCTGTCTCTGAAACTGCTTCGATCGTGGTTTCCGCAGTCTCCGCCGCTGTGACCGCATCGTCAGCGAATGTCGTAATGCCTGCCTGCTGGAATACCATGGCAAAGGTCAGTGCGAACGCCAGAACGCGGTTCCTTTTTGTTGTTTTTCTCATGTTGCTCCTCCTTACCTTATTAAGTTTGCTACGTTTCTATTTACCTTCTCCACTTTCCCCTCTTTTGCTTACGTTTTCACGTATATGGAGATAGTATCGTCATTATTTTGATGATAGCATCCTTTTTCCGATTTTACAACTAAAATTTTAACAATTTTTACAAATCTGCTTAACGGTTTTAAGTGATTTTGGGCGATTTGCGAAAATTTAAGTGGTGCACGAAAATATTTCGTAACTATGGGATAATTTATAAGAACTCTTCATCTGTGATGTGAATAAGTCGGACTGGAATGTGGATAAAAATGAAGGCTGCCCCATTGGATGCGGGGACAGCCTGTTCTGATTTTAGCTAAATTGGGGTAATTATTTCCAGCTTATGCAAGTCCAAAGCGCGCTTTTAACTCTCGTAATTCCAGCTCAGCACGATCTGCTCGCTGACGTTCAAACTCTGTATGTACTCGTTCCTCTTTACGACCTTCTTCTCGGCCCTCTTCTCGGCCTTCTTCTCGGCTTTCTTCCATCCATTCTCTAAGTGCCTGACACATCCTAACTCCTTTCATATCCAAACTTTTTGCTGCAAAGTTGCATTT
>JAJBVE010000079.1 GCA_020859995.1 Clostridiales bacterium | reverse complement strand
TCATAACAGAAAAACAGAAAAAAGGGAATAAAAATATGAAAAAAAGATCTATGGCAGGGGTAAGGGATACCTTGAATTTTCAGGGAAAGTAAACAAAAAATTATAAAAACCAGAAGCAAAAGCGTCTTTTTTGCTACAGAATAATCGAAAATGATAAGTGTATGGTCGAAAATGATAACACATGCTCTCATAAACAGGTTATAATAGCGTGGAAATCAAAATTATCACCCTCTTTTTTGTCTAAAATGCACAAATAAATGCGTGAGCGCGTAGCCGTGCAGCAGAGCAGTTTCGCGGACATGCAGACATGCAGACATGCAGACATGCAGACATGCGGTCATGCGGATATGCAGATGAGTGGATTTACAGCTGTATAGACGTGCAGATATGCCAAGATGCAGGTGCACAGGAGCAAAAGGAGAGGGAATCAGAAAACAAGGAGGAAAGGCATTATGAAATTGAAGAAGATTCTTAGTGTTGCTATGACGGCAGCGATGGTGGCTGGTCTTGCATGTGTACCGGTTTCCGCAGACGAAGAGTCCAACACGCTCACCGTATGGTGCTGGGACCCGGCGTTCAACATCTACGCGATGGAAGAGGCTGAGAAGGTTTATCAGGAGATCAATCCGGACTTCTCACTGGAGATTGTTGAGACAGCATGGGACGATGTACAGACACTGGTTACCACAGCGGCGGCTTCCGGCGACTACAGCACACTTCCGGATATCCTGCTGATGCAGGACAACGCGTTCCAGAAGAACGTAATCAGCTATCCGGGACTGTTTGTAGATATCACGGACTCCGGCATTGATTTCGCATCCTTCGCAGAAGGCAAGACCGCTTATTCGATCGTAGACGGCGCAAATTATGGCGTTCCGTTTGATAACGGCGCAGTTGTTGCATGCTACAGGACGGATGTTCTTGAGCAGTGCGGTCTGACCGTTGACGACTTCACAGACATTGACTGGGATGAGTACATCGAGCTTGGCAAGACCGTTCTTGAGACCACTGGCATGCCGCTTCTTTCCATGCAGGCAGGCGAGTGCGACCTTCTGATGATGATGCTGCAGTCCGCAGGCGGCAGCTGGTGCAACGAAGACGGCACACCGAACATCTCCGGCAATGAGATCATCACCAAGGTGATGGAGACCTACAAGACCCTCGTTGACGAAGGCATCCTGATCGAAGTAAACAGCTGGGATGAGTACGTAGCTACCATGGTAAACTCCACCGTAGCTGGCACCATCAATGGCTGCTGGATCCTGGCTTCCATCCAGACCGCAGAGGATCAGTCCGGCAACTGGGCGATCACCAATATGCCGAGCCTGGTAGGCATTGACGGCGCAACCAACTACTCCAACAACGGCGGCTCCAGCTGGGCAATCACAGCAAACTGCTCGAATGTTGACCTTGCAACTGATTTCCTGGCGAATACCTTCGCAGGCAGCGTAGAGTTCTATGAGACCATCCTTCCGAGCTCCGCAGCGATCGCTACTTATCTGCCGGCAGGCGACAGCGACGTATACGCAGAGCCGCAGGAATACTTCGGCGGCGACGCGATCTATGCTAAGATCGTAGAGTTCTCCGGAAATACTCCGAGCAACTACACGGGCGTTTATTACTATGAGGCACGCGAGGCTCTGGCTATCGCTGTGACGAACGTAGTAGCGGGCGCGGACATCGCTTCCGAGCTGGATACCGCTCAGTCGACCGTAGAGTTTGCAATGGGTATGTAATTATAATAGAATAACCTACAGGAACCCTCGCAAGGCATGGTGCCGCCGGACGGGCTGGCGAATGTCCGCGGGGGTTCTTTATTCTTAATTGTAGTTATCTTGACGCCTATCATATATTTTTATATACGATTTATGGTGTATGTTCAATCGTGTAATAAGCTCAATCTATGTAGATTCGCTTTAATGCGGCATCCGTCGGCTTTTGAGACTGCAATTCATAATCTTATCAGCTTTAGACGACAGGTAGCTCACATAAACAACGACAGGGAGGGGATTTGGATGGAGGATTCGAAACCGAAAAAGAAGTGGCTGACTCTGAGCCGGAAGCACAATCTGACCGGATGGGTGTTTCTGCTTCCGGCAGTGCTGCTGATCGTGATCATGAATTTCGTGCCCATGGTACAGGCACTGATTCTGTCTTTCAAGACAGGCATTGGCGTGAACATGACATGGGCCGGCCTTTACAATTACACACGTATGTTGAAGGATGCCACCTTCTGGACAGCTCTGAAAAATACATTTTTCTATCTGATCATCCAGGTGCCAATCATGCTGGTGCTCGCACTGATTCTGGCACAGATGCTCAATGACAAGGATCTGAAGTTCAAGGGATTATTCCGCACAGCGATCTTCCTGCCGTGCGCGACTTCACTGGTATCCTACGCGATCGTGTTCCGGACACTGTTCGCGACGGATGGCTTTGTCAATACCGTACTGATGAATCTGCACATCATTGATTCTGCGATCAACTGGCTGGGCAAGCCGGGGACGGCGAAGTTTGTCATCATCATTGCTTTAATCTGGCGGTGGACCGGATACAATATGGTGTTTTATCTTTCCGGCCTGCAGAATATTGACTACACGATTTACGAGGCAGCGCGCATCGACGGCGCCAGTGCGGTGCAGTCTTTCTGGCGTCTGACGGTTCCGCTTTTGAAGCCGACGATCCTGCTGACGACGATCATGTCCACGAACGGTACCCTGCAGCTCTTCGATGAGTCGGTAAACCTGACCAGCGGCGGCCCGGGCAACGCGACGATCACATTGTCCCACTACATATATAATATCTCCTTTAAGTTTACTCCGAACTTCGGGTATTCGGCGGCGATGTCGTATGTGATCTTTATCCTGGTGGCAATCCTTGCGGTACTGCAGATGAAAGTAGGTGATACACGTGACTAAGGTGAGATTAAAAAGAGCTCTGAAATATCTTTTCCTCACGATTGTATCGATTATTTCTGTTTTCCCGCTTTACTGGATGGCCTGCGCGGCGACCAATAAGAGTGTGGATGTTATCCGCGGAAAGCTGATACCGGGGACCTACCTGATTGAAAATTTCAAGAATCTGATCGCTAATCAGAACCTGGGACAGGCGATGATCAATTCGTTTAAGTATTCCATCACGCTGACCCTGCTGGCATTGTTTGTCTGCTCCCTGGCCGGATATGGCTTTGAGATTTATCATGACAAGGGCAAGGATACTGTGATGACGATCATCCTGATGGCGATGATGGTGCCATTTGCGGCGACCATGATCCCGCTGTTCCGGATGTTTTCCTCTGCGGGACTGCTGAACACAACGCTCGGCTTCATCCTGCCGACGATCTCGACCCCGTTTCTGATTATGATGTTCCGGCAGAGCGCACGTTCTTTTCCGCATGAAATCATTGAAGCCGGGCGGCTCGACGGGATGACGGAATTTGGCATTTTCGTCAAGCTGTTTTTCCCGACCATGCGCTCCACCTATGCGGCGGCCATGACGATTACCTTCATGAACGCCTGGAACAACTACCTCTGGCCGAAGGTGATCATGACAAAGTCGGATTCCATCACGATGCCGATGCTGATCGCCAACCTGATCTCCGGCTATGTGACGGACTATGGCATGCTGATGCTCGGCGTACTGTTCTGTACGGTTCCGACGATTATCATCTTCTTCATTCTGCAGAAGAGCTTCGCGGAAGGCATTACGGGAGCCGTGAAATAGGCGGCGGACATTTTACTGAAATATATTGGCGGCACAGGCGTCTGCTTTCAGGGCAGAGCTTGTACACAAGGTTAAGTCAGGCCGGGAACTGAACTTTCAGATTCCCGGCATTTTTTTTGCTTGACGTCAGACGGCCGACTTTGTACAATGTGACTGATGAATTTAGGCGTTTGAACGATTTGAAATGGCACTGAAAAAACGGACGGAAGCGGAATAAGCAGAGGAATACGTTGAAATAAGCAACCGTTTCCTAATTTTTGAAGGGCTTGACATAATAGAAAGGAGAAAATCATGATTCAGAAAAATATAGCAAAGCTTGTACAATATGGACTCGTAACCGGCCTGATTGCGCCGGAGGACGCGGTTTTTACGGCAAACCGTATTTTGGAGCTGCTGAAAATCGACTCGCTGGATGAGGCGGCGGAGGCAGAAATGAATGCGGCCGCTGAAGCCCAAGCGTCGGCAGAGGCTAAAGCAGCGGCGACTGCCAAAGCATCGGCAGATGCCATGACAGCGGCAAATACGAAAACAGCAGCAGATGGAAAAACAGCGGCGGATGATAAAGCTGCGGAGCTCAGAACGGCAGCAGACGTCAGTACAGCAGCGGACGCACCGGGAGCAGGAAGCGAATCGCAGGATCTCATCGCGCAGCTGCCTGACATCCTGGGCGCGATCTGTGATTACGCGTATGAGGCCGGGATTCTGGAGGAGAATACGATCGGCTACCGGGATCTATTTGATACGAAGGTGATGGGACTGCTGGTTGACCGTCCGTCGAATGTGATCCGGCATTTCCAGGAGCTTTATCAGATTGATCCGAAGCTGGCGACGGATGCCCATTATAAATTCAGCCAGGATACGGACTATATCCGCCGTTACCGCATTGCGCGGGATATGAAATGGGTAGCGCCGACCGAATATGGAGATCTCGACATCACCATCAACCTGTCGAAGCCGGAGAAGGATCCCAAAGCAATCGCGGCGGCGCGGAACGCGAAGCAGTCTGCCTACCCGAAGTGCCAGCTGTGCATGGAAAATGAAGGATACGCAGGGCGCCTGAACCATCCGGCGAGGCAGAACCACCGTATTATTCCGGTGACGATCAACGGCAGCCCGTGGTACTTCCAGTATTCTCCTTATGTTTATTATAATGAGCACTGCATCGTGTTTAATTCGCAGCATGTACCGATGAAGATTGAACGTGCAACCTTTGCAAAGCTTCTGGATTTCGTGACTCAGTTTCCGCATTATTTTGTCGGCTCAAACGCGGATCTGCCGATCGTCGGCGGTTCCATTTTAAGCCATGACCACTTCCAGGGCGGGCATTATGAATTCGCGATGGCGAAAGCGCCGATCGAGAAAAAAATCACATTCTCCGGTTATGAGGATGTGGAAGCGGGCATTGTAAAATGGCCGATGTCCGTGATCCGCATCCGCAGTGAGCAGACGGGCCGCCTGATTGATCTGGCAGATAAGATTCTTCAGGCATGGCGCGGGTACACCGACGAATCAGCGTTTATTTTTGCCAGGACGGAAGTAGACGGGGGCTGGGAGCCGCACAACACGATCACGCCGATCGCGAGAAAGCGCGGCGATAAGTTTGAACTGGATCTGGTGCTGCGCAACAACATTACGACCGAAGAGCATCCGCTGGGCGTTTTCCATCCGCACGCGGAGCTGCATCATATTAAAAAAGAAAACATCGGTCTGATCGAGGTGATGGGTCTGGCGGTACTTCCGGCGCGGCTGAAAGGTGAGCTGGAGCATTTGAAGGACGCGATGGTTGAGGGCCGCGACATCTCCGGCGACGAGGAGCTTTCCAAGCACGCAGCCTGGGTAGAGGAGCTGAAAGTAAAATACCGCAACAGCACCAGTACGACGGTCAATGATGCCGGAGTGATCTGTTTCGTGCGCGGCGATATCGACCGGATTATCGAGGATGAGGTTGGCCTTGTGTTCAGCAAGGTGCTGGAGCACGCGGGTGTTTATAAGCGTACCGCCGAAGGACAGGCGGCGTTCCTGCGCTTTGTGGAGAGCGTAAATCAAATTTGAAAAAATGTGGGTTGTACACCTGCTATGCATGATTGCATGGCAGGTGGGAAAACCTGAAATAGTTGACGCTATGTAACTGTGAAGGTACTGAACAGTTAGTGCGCCCTGCATCAATTGACCGGAAAGAAGGTGTACAGATGCCATTGCAGAGTGATCAATTGAGTCAGATTATTATAAGAGGGTATAAATCAATCCAAAAATGTGATATTTCATTTGGGAATATCAATGTTTTGATTGGAAGTAATGGAGCAGGTAAGTCCAATTTCATTTCTGCTTTTTCGATGCTTCAAAATATACTTGCAAAGAATTTGCAGGTGTCGGTTGCAAAGAAGGGAGTGAATGCTTTACTGTATAATGGTAGAAAAACAACAGAAGAAATTGATTTTGAAGTTTTTTTCGGAGAAAATTCCTATGGATTTGAGTTGATTCCAACAGATGATAATCGGCTTATTTTTCAAAAAGAGTATTTTGGGTATCATGGCAAATGGAAAAATGAGAGTGTTGTTGCTCAGGGAAATAGTGAATCTATGTGGGATACTGGGGTACCGAATCATATGGATTCGTATGTTATGCCTATTTTAAAAAAACAGGTATGGAGAGTTTATCACTTTCATGATACCGGAAGAAGTGCCAGAGTAAAACAGGAGCATAATATTTCCAACAATAGAGCACTTTTGTATGATGCGGCAAATCTTGCAGCTTTTCTCTACCGTCTAAAAAACAATTATCAGAAAAACTACGAAGAAATCATTCGAACCGTTCGGTTGATTGCTCCATATTTTTCCGACTTTGTTTTAGAACCACAGGAAGGGAATGAGGAACTGATTATTTTGAAATGGCAGCAGAAAGGATGCGAAGATATTTTTAATGCATCGCAATTGTCTGATGGGACGCTGCGTTTTATCTGCCTTGCCACCTTATTACTGCAGCCTCGTGAATTACAGCCGGCAACGATTATTATTGATGAGCCAGAATTGGGATTACATCCATATGCGATCACAGTCTTTGCGGAGATGACGCGACAAATATCGCAGGAAAAACAGCTGATTATTTCGACGCAGTCGATAGAATTGTTAAACGAATTTGATGTTGAAGATGTGATTGTAGTAGATCGGGGTAAAGAAGGGTCTGAATTTAAAAGGTTAAACGCGAAAGAACTGGAAATGTGGCTCGAGGAAGATTATTCTTTGGGGGATTTATGGAAAAAGAACGTTTTGGGAGGCAGACTTTCTAAATGAAGAATGTGTATATTTATTGCGAAGGTCCAACGGAAGAATCCTTTATAAATGAATTACTGTATCCTTATTTTACGAACCTGGATATTTATGTTTGCCCGATCATTTGCACAACGAAGAGAACTACTAATAAAAAGTATGCAGGCGGGGTCAGCAGCTATGAAAAAATGAGAAGAGAGCTTACCATGCTAAGCAAAAGCCATCCTCATGAATATGTAACTACTATGTTTGATTACAATGCTATGCCTGCGGATACTCCGGGAATAAGCAATCATGAGTCGGATGTTTTCAAACGAATAGACCAGATAGAAATGACCATCAATGAAGCGTTAAACCTTCCGAATTGCAGGTTTCATTTTATGCTGCATGAGTTTGAAGGGATTTTGTTTTCGAAACCAGAGGCTTTTAAGATCATTACAGATGAGCGGACAGTTGAGGAAATTCGAAAAATTCGTGCTTCCTTTCCAACTCCTGAACATATCAATCAAACGTATGAAACGGCACCGTCAAGACGATTGGAACGGTTAATCCCGGGATATGCCAAGATCAGGAATGGTACGGAGGTGGCGAGAAATATGGGAATTGATGCTATAATAGAACAGTGTCCCCATTTCAGGAAATGGATAGCTGATATTGTCGCTTTTTAATCTGATTTATCGGAAACGGCAGCGGAAATCTTTCGTACTCGGAACAGATAAGTCAGTAACAGACAGAAGGTTCAATAGTATTCTTTGAGATCAGGAATGGAGAACTAATATGCGAATTGGAATGGGCTATGACGTACACCGCCTTGTGGCGGACCGCAAACTGATCCTCGGGGGCGTGGAGATTCCGTATGAAAAAGGACTGCTCGGGCACTCGGACGCAGATGTGCTGCTGCACGCGGTCATGGACGCTTTGCTGGGGGCTGCGGCTCTGGGAGATATCGGGAAGCATTTTCCAGATACCGACGAGCGGTACCGCGGCATTTCCAGCGTGGAGCTTTTGAAACGGGTCGGAGAGATGCTCGATGAGCAGTGTGTGGTGATTGAGAATATCGACGCGACGGTGATTGCGCAGCGGCCGAAGCTGCTGCCCTATATGGAGCAGATGAAGCAGAACATTGCGGAAGCGCTGCATCTGGAGCCAGGACGAGTGAATGTGAAGGCGACTACGGAGGAGGGGCTCGGCTTTACCGGCAGCGGTGAGGGGATTTCCGCGCAGGCGGTGTGCCTGCTGGAGCCGCTTGCGGACCAGATCGCGGATGATCGGATGCGGGGGATATCGGATCGCGGCTTGCCAGGAATGGGATGCGGAGGATGCGCCGGCTGCCCGGGACAATTGGGATGAGCTGCGAGTACGGACCAGGAGAGCCGCGCATGGAGAAATCGGTATCACTCTCGATTTCTTTTTAAAATTTGGAATCTTTTGCGCGATTGATTTGGTAAGGGAAGAAAATTATGGCAAATCTTACACTGGAAGAAATATTGGGCATGATTGAAAAGGCGTGTCGCAAATATCAGGTGGAGCATTTATATCTGTTTGGATCGTATGCAACCGGGACTGCGACCCGGACAAGCGATATTGATATTATCATAAAAGGCGGAACGGATATTTTCGGGTTGATGGATGAAATTGACAGGATCCCGACCTTAAAGAAAATAGATGTCTTCGAATATGATAAATGCGCAAATCTTTATCTGAAGGAGGATATGGATCGCTATGGAAGAAAAATATATTAACCGTTATAAGAGTTTTTGTGACAGCCTGAGCGGTCTGGAAAGAGCCAGACAAAGAGATCCGGAGGATGAGTTTGTACTGAGCGGAACTGTGCAGAAATTTAATCTAACCTTTGACATTTCCTGGAAGGTAATGAAGGATATTCTTGTAAAGTATCATAAAATTCTGGATTTTGCGACCGGCTCTCCCAGGGAAACTTTGCGGATGGCATATAGTGTCGGACTGATTGAGGATGATGGCTGGATGCAGATGCTTTCGCTGAGAAACAATCTGGCGCATGATTATAATGGGAAAATGGCAGCCGAAGCTTTTGACAGTATTCTCCATGGCTATCTTCCGTTGCTGGTGCAGTTTCGGGAAAAAGCGGACGTATATATGGAAGAGATGAAAACAGAAAGCTGAAAATAATTGACAAAAGCAGGAAATTTGCATAGACTGATACCTGACATGTGTTTGGAACAATAGTAAGAAAGCAGAGGAACCCAAATGAGAGTTTATAATACACTTTCAAAGAAAAAAGAAGAATTTGTCACGTTGGAGCCAGGCAAGGTAAAAATGTATGTATGCGGCCCCACGGTTTACAATCTGATTCATATCGGGAACGCGCGCCCGATGATCGTGTTTGACACGGCGCGCCGCTATCTGGAACACAAGGGCTATGAAGTCAACTATGTGTCGAACTTTACCGATGTGGATGATAAAATCATCGCTAAGGCCAATGAGGAGGGCGTCTCCTCGCAGGAGATTTCTGAGCGCTACATCGCGGAATGCCAGAAGGATATGGAGGCGCTGAATGTGCGCCCGGCGACGACGCATCCGCGCGCGACTCAGGAGATCGACGGGATGATCGACATGATTCAGACGCTGATGGATAAGGGCTATGCGTATGATGTGGACGGCACCGTCTATTTCCGGACGAGAAAGTTTAAAGAATATGGCAAGCTGTCGCATAAGAATCTGGATGACCTTCGTTCCGGCGGCCGTTCGCTGCTGGTGACCGGCGAGGATCAGAAGGAGGATCCGCTTGATTTTGTGCTCTGGAAGCCGAAAAAAGAGGGCGAGCCGTCCTGGCCTTCGCCGTGGAGTGACGGGCGGCCGGGCTGGCACATCGAGTGTTCGGTGATGTCCAAAAAATATCTCGGCGAGGAGATCGATATCCATGCGGGCGGCGAGGATCTGATTTTCCCGCATCATGAAAATGAGATTGCGCAGAGCGAGTGCTGCAACGGCAGACCGTTCGCGAAATATTGGCTGCACAATGCGTTTTTGAATATTGACAACCGCAAGATGTCAAAGTCTCTGGGAAATTTCTTTACCGTGCGGGAGATCCTGGAGAAATATGACGCGCAGGTACTGCGCTTCTTTATGCTGAGCGCCCACTACCGCAGCCCGCTGAATTTCAGCGCGGACCTGATGGATGCGGCGAAAAATGCCCTGGAGCGCATTCAGAACGCAGTGTCGAACCTGAGCTATCTGGCAGAAAATGCGTCTGCGACGAATCAGGAAACGTCTGGTGCTGAAACCACTTCTGCATCGGGAAAAGCAGCCTCTGACATGGAGAAAACGATTGCATCGGGAAAAGCAGCCTCTGACATGGAGAAAACGATTGCATCGGGAAAAACGGCATCTGATACTGCTGATATGCAGACCGAAGCGGGCTTGGGATTGTCCGTGTCCGAGCAGGAAATCCTGGCCGGGGCGAAAGCCTTTGAAGCGAAGTTTGACGAGGCGATGGATGATGATTTTAATACGGCAGATGCGATCGCCGCTGTTTTTGAGCTGGTAAAATATGCAAACAGCAATCTTTCTTCTGGCAATTCAAAAGAACTGATCCAGGAAGTGCGGGAGGAGATCGTAGGACTTTGCGGCATCCTGGGCCTGATCGTGGAAGAGAAAGAAGAGCTGCTGGACGCGGATGTGGAAGCACTCATCGCAGAGCGGCAGGCAGCGCGGAAGGCGCGGAATTTCGCCCGGGCAGATGAGATTCGTGATCAGCTCGCCGCGCAGGGGATCACGCTTCTGGACACACGCGAGGGTGTAAAATGGAAGAGAGCGTAACACAGCCGGAGCAGAGGACTGCAGAATGCGGCTCCTCTCTGCCGGGGCAGATAATGACAGAAAGTGGTATCGGACGGTCTGCCTATGATACGCCGGAACGCGGCACCAGACCAGAGGATCCTGCAAAGGACAATAAGGATCGTTTTGCCGGCAGTATGGAATTGATGTTTTCTCTTCCATCAAGAGACTGGAAGCAGTATTCTGCTCTGGCTCTCGCCTATATCGGGGATGCAGTCTATGAGCTGATCATCCGCACGATTTTCGTAAAGCGGGCGGATATGCAGGTGGAAAAGCTGCACAGAAAGGTGACCCGCTGCGTCAGCGCAAAAGCACAGGCGAAAATGATTACGGCTCTGCTTCCGGTATTTGATGAAGAGGAGATGGCCATTTACCGCCGCGGGCGCAATGCCAAGCCTTACACGAAAGCCAAAAACGCAACCATGGCGGAATATCTGGAGGCGACCGGCTTTGAGGCGGTCATGGGGTACTTGTATCTGGAAGAGCGTTTTGAGCGTATGAACGAACTGACTGCGAAGGGGCTGGAGGCACTTGGAATGGGAGAAACGCGTCGGGTATGAAACCATTGTGGAGGTCATTAGACCAGTGATGGAAGTAGTAATAACGCAAGTCAGCCAAAGTGACAGAGTCCTCAGGGCGTGAACCAGTCATAACTGTGGCAGAGCTTGAAAATACAGGCTTGGCAAGGGAATGACTTGAATTTATTTGGAGAAATGATGAAAAACAACATAGAATATGCTGGCAGAGGAAGGAAAACCTCTGCATCGGAACATACTGGTTATCGTTCAAAGGCAGCCTATGAAACAAAGACTGTTCGAGGCTCAAAGAACGCTTATGGAAAAAAGAATTCATATGGAACACATGCGGCACCTGCTCAGACGGCAGTCCGTGAAAAAAGCGCCATGCCCCGGGAGGATGAGAATGAAAACGAAATCCTGTCGGATTCCTGCCTCATTGAGGGCAGGAATGCCGTCCTGGAAGCTTTCCGCTCCGGCAAGACGATTGACCGCGTACTGATCCTGGACGGCTGTCAGGACGGACCGATCCAGTCCATCAAACGGGAGGCGAAAAAAGCGGGCTCCATCGTAGATTTTGTGCCGAAGGAACGCTTGGATCACATGTCAGAGACCGGAAAGCATCAGGGCGTGATTGCCTGTGCCGCCGCTTATGATTACGCGGAGGTTTCAGACATTCTGGAGAAGGCCAGAGAAAAAGGAGAGCCGCCTTTTTTGATTTTACTGGATGGGATTGAAGATCCCTACAATCTGGGCGCGATCATCCGCACCGCGAATCTGGCGGGCGCTCATGGAGTGATTATTCCGAAGCGCAGAGCGGTCGGCTTGACAGCGTCTGTGGCCCGGACATCCGCCGGGGCGCTGAACTATACGCCGGTCGCCCGTGTGACCAATCTGGGCAACACGATCGAGGAACTGAAAAAAGAAGGCATCTGGTTTGCCTGTGCGGATATGGGAGCAACCCCCTGCTATCGCGCGAACCTCACTGGTCCCATCGGCCTGGTGATCGGCGCGGAAGGGAACGGGGTCAGCCGGCTGGTTCGGGAAAAATGCGATTTTGCGGTTTCGATCCCGATGAAGGGGGATATTGATTCTCTGAACGCCTCGGTAGCGGCCGGGATCCTCAGTTTTGAGATCGCGCGGCAGAGAGAATGCAAAAATGGACAGAGCGATAAGTAAACCATTAATGAAAAATGTGATGTATTCTACCGGGCAGAATGTCTGCCGGCAAAAGACGGTTTGGATTCCAGGAAAGCGTTTATGTTTTAAAAAGGAGATGTTTTTATAATGGGAAAATATTTTGGCACGGACGGATTTCGCGGGGAGGCGAATGTGAAGCTTACGGTTGAACACGCTTTTCAGGTGGGGCGCTACCTGGGCTGGTATTTTGGCTCTCCGCACCGCAGGGCGAATATCGTGATCGGTAAGGATACGCGCCGCTCCAGCTATATGTTTGAGTACGCGCTCTCTGCCGGACTGACCGCTTCGGGCGCGGACGCGTATCTTCTGCACGTGACGACGACGCCGAGCGTTTCTTATGTGGTGCGCACGGAGGATTTTGACTGCGGAATCATGATCTCGGCGAGCCATAATCCTTATTACGACAACGGACTGAAAATCATCAGCGGCAGCGGAAAAAAGATTGCTGCCGAGGTGGAGGAGCAGATTGAAAAATACATTGACGGGGAGCTGGGCGAGCTTCCGCTGGCTACAGGCGAGAAGATTGGGCGCACGGTGGACCATCAGGCCGGCCGCAACCGCTACATTGGCCACCTGATTTCACTGGCCACCCGTTCCTACAAAAATACAAAGGTGGGTCTGGATTGTTCGAACGGCAGTTCCTCCTCCATCGCGAAAAGTGTTTTTGACGCCCTTGGGGCGAAGACTTACGTGATTCACAACGAGCCGGATGGGACGAATATCAACCGTGACTGCGGCTCCACGCACATTGAGACGCTGCAAAAATTCGTCCTGGAAAAGGGACTGGACGTTGGATTTGCCTATGACGGCGACGCGGACCGCTGCATTGCGGTAGATGGTGAAGGCAATGTTGTGGACGGCGACCGCATTCTGTATGTCTGCGGGAAATATTTCAAGGAAAACGGGATGCTTTCCAATAATACGATTGTCACGACTATCATGTCCAACCTTGGACTGTACAAGGCGCTGGACCGTGAAGGCATCCGTTATGAAAAGACTGCGGTCGGCGACAAGCATGTCTATGAGAATATGTGCGAGAACGGACACTGCATCGGCGGCGAGCAGTCCGGCCACATCATCTTTTCCAAATATGCCACGACCGGTGACGGCATCCTGACGTCAATCATGATTATGGAAGTCATGATGAACAAAAAGAAGTCTTTGGCCGAACTGGCTTCTGAGGTGCAGATTTATCCCCAGCTGCTCAAAAATGTGCGTGTTTCGGACAAAGAGGCCGCTTTGGGGAATCAGGCCGTACAGGAAGCGATTGCGGCGGCGGAGCAGGCCCTGGGCGATGATGGACGCATCCTGGTGCGCGCCAGCGGCACAGAGCCGGTGATCCGCGTCATGGTGGAAGCCGAGACGGATGAGATCTGCGCAAAGCATGTGGACGCGGTCATTGCGGTTATGAGCGGGCAGGGACTTGTGTGTGCGTAATGTTGTTGACAGCGTTTATTCCCGTGAAGCAATGTGCCGACCAAAGCGGAGCGAAGAGTGTTTTTTCTCATGATATTAAATTAAGATAAGCGGACGGACAGGCAGGAGAGGCTTTGCCTGTCCGCGTGTCTGTTCTGAGGATTCTATCGAAAGTTTCTGAATGCAGCGGTTAGGAAAATGAACGGAAAGCTTCGAAAAAAGAGGAAGAGATGGTTTCGGACTTTGGAAAAATGATTTAAAAAAGGAATATCAATTTTCAGAATATTTAAGAAGAGGAGAAAAAGAAAAATGGAGCACAAGTGGAAGCGCCTTCTGAGCTATTACAGACCATATCTGGGAATGTTTTTCTCAGATATGTTTTTTGCGATACTTGGGGGCGCGGTGACCCTGGCGATCCCTCTGGTCGTCCGCTATATCACGTACAATGTCATACAGCTGCCGTCTTCTGAGGCAGTTCCGATCATCACGAAGCTGGGAGCGGCCATGCTGGTGATGGTGGCGGTGGAATGCTTTTGCAATTTTTACATTGGCTACTATGGCCATATCATGGGCGCGAAAATTGAACATGATATGCGCGGCGAGATCTTCGGGCACTATCAGAAGCTTTCTTTTACCTATTATGACAATCACCAGACCGGCCAGATGCTCTCACGGATTACGGCGGACCTGTTTGACATCAGCGAGCTGCTGCACCACGGACCGGAGGACATCGTGATTTCCCTGATCAAGCTGGTGGGCTCGTTTGTGATTCTTCTGCAGATCAACTGGAAGCTGACGGTTGTGACCTATCTGTTTATTCCGTTTATCGCAGCTTACGCGCTGTTTCTGAATAAAAAGATGAAGGCCGCGTACAAGGAGAACCGCCGCCGGATGGCGGATATCAATGGGCAGATAGAGGATAGTCTTTCCGGGATCCGTGTGGTCAAATCCTTCGGAAATGAGCATATAGAGGAAGAAAAGTTCCATGTTGGCAATGAGCGTTTCGTGGAGGCCAAAAAGCTCAGCTATAAGTATATGGCGCTGTATAATTCCGGACTCGGCGTGATGACGACGCTGGTGACGATTGTTGTTTTGCTGGTCGGCGCGGGACTGATTACGGCCGGCCTGATGGCGATCGCGGATCTGGTAACATTTCTTTTGTATATCAATAATTTCACGGAGCCGATCAAAAAGCTGATTACGCTGACGGAGCAGTTCCAAAATGGGTTTTCCGGGTACGAGCGCTTTCTGGAGGTCATGGATATTGAGCCGGATATTAAGGACGCGCCAGACGCGATCGGCATGGAAAAGGCAAAGGGCGATATCCGTTTTAAAAATGTTTCCTTTAAATATGAGGAAGGGCAGGATACTGTGCTCAGCCATATTGACCTGACTGTAAAAGCTGGAGATTATCTGGCAATCGTGGGCGCTTCGGGCGGCGGCAAGACGACTCTTTGCAGCCTGATTCCGCGGTTTTATGATGTGGACAGCGGCGAAATTCAGCTCGACGGCAGGGACATTCGAAAAATAAAGCTGGCGGATCTGCGCAGACAGATCGGTATTGTTCAGCAGGACGTGTATCTGTTTACAGAAAATATTATGGAAAATATCCGCTACGGCAGGCCCGACGCGACGGACGAGGAGGTCATCGAGGCGGCAAAGCTGGCCAACGCGCATGAATTTATCATGCGGCTGCCGGACGGCTATCAGACGGATATCGGTCAGCGCGGCGTGAAGCTCTCCGGCGGCCAGAAACAGCGTCTTTCGATCGCGCGGGTGTTTCTGAAAAATCCGCCGATCCTGATTTTTGATGAGGCGACCTCCGCGCTGGATAACGAAAGCGAGCGGATCGTGCAGCAGTCCCTCGAAAAGCTGGCAAAAGGGCGCACGACCTTTGTCATTGCGCACCGGCTGTCCACCATCCGCAATGCGCAGAAGATCCTGGTTCTTACCTCGAAGGGGATCGAGGAGCAGGGGACACACGAGGAGCTGCTTGCGAAAAATGGAGTGTATACGAAATTGTATGAGAATCGGTAGATCCTCAGCAGCTCTCCCGTATCACCAGACGGCTTGGAAATTCGACACGGACATGCTCGGCATGTCCTTTTTTCATGCGGTCCAGGAGAACCTTGACGGCGGTTTTCCCCATATCTTCGTATGGGACGTGCACGGTGGTCAGGGGCGGTGTGACTTCCGCTGCTTCCCGGATATCATCAATGGAAATCAGCGCAGGCATCGCTTGAGTTATTTTTATGTGCGTAGGAGGGTATGAGCCGCTGACGCTGCTTTCTGCCCGGTTGGAAGGCACAGCTGCATGATGCTCCCGATGCTCCCGCCATCCCTGCAGCGCGCCGATGGCGGTAGCGTCGTTGGCGCAGAAAACCGCTTCCACAGGATGCTCCTTTTGCTTCAGAAGTTTTTTCATTGCCTCGCAGCCGCTGCGGCTGGTCTGGTCGGTCGGAATGATGTTCGCGTAATCCATAGGAAGATTGTTGCGGATCATGGTGTCGCAGTATCCTACATATCGATCCTCGTAGGAGCAGTCGCCGATATATCCGATCCGCCGGAATCCTTTGCGGATCAGGTATTCCACCGCGCATACAGCGGCGGCTCTTCCATCGCAGATAATCTCATCCACTTCAAACTGTGTCGGGTTGCGGCTGATGGAGACAATGTTTTTACTGAGCGATTTCAATTTTCTGAGGGTTTCGGGGCGGCAGCGGCCGAGGATGAGGTATCCGTCCGCAGAGCCTGCATCCAGTGAACGGACCTGGCTGACCGTACAGCCGCAGGCAAAGGCTTCCTGTTCAACACTGCGGTACAATTCGCGGAAAAACGGGTCGTCGTCCAGAGAACTGAAACGTTCCAGTATCACAGCGAGATTCCATACTGACATCGGACTGCCGGCTGATTTTCCCTTCTTGAGATTGCGCGCGCTTTCATTTGGAATATAGCGGATTTCTTCTGCTGCTTTCCAGATTCGGTCTTTAAGTTCCTCAGAGGCGCAATTGTAATCCCGGTTATTTAAAACTCTGGAGACTGTTGAAACCGAGGCACCGGTCATTTCTGCTATTTTTTTCAAAGACATATCGATTGCTCCTTCTGATCGTGAAAACGTTTGCGTAAAAAACGCTTTTCTAATCGGCGTTCTTCGTGTAAGATACAGCTATTATAGAGAAAAACGGGGAGAAATACAAGGACCTTTCCAGATAAAAAACAGAAGGAAATGTTTTTAAAAAAGGGCTGAAACCAGGCGAAAAGAAAGGCGGGAAACGGCATGAATCATGCGGAAAAAAGCAAAGACAACAGGCGTGAAAACGTTTGCACAACCTCCGGACGCAGCAGCGGAAGACGGAAAAAGCGCTGGATGATATTGTTTATAGCGGCGGCTCTTAGTTTGACCGGATGCGGCTCAGGGAGCAGCGGATCTACGTCCGGAAGCACGAGCTCCTCGTCTGGAAGCGGTACGGATTCTGCTTCCGGAAGCGACGCGGAAGCGGAGGCCGTCGAGGTGCGGATGGCCTATTTTCCCAATATTACACACGCCCAGGCGCTGGTGATGAAGAACGAAGGAAGTCTGGAGGAAGCGCTTGGAGATGGGTATGAGGTTTCCTGGACGTCTTTTACGGCAGGGTCTTCCGAGGTGGAGGCTCTGTTTGCGCAGGAAATTGATATCGGCTATATCGGGCCTGTGCCGGCGATCAATGGAAACGTGAAATCAGACGGGGACGTAATCGTGATTGCCAACGCGTCAGACGCGGGCGCTGTGCTGGTGGCCGCAGCAGATTCCGGCATTTCTTCCGTAGAGGATCTGGACGGGAAGACCGTGGCGATCCCGCAGGTAGGAAATACCCAGCATCTGTGCCTGCTCAACCTGCTTTCCCAGAATGACCTTTCTCCGGTTTCATCGGGCGGCACCGTAGAGGTGGTGGCGGTGGACAATTCCAACCTGCAGAACATGTTTGACCAGGGCAGCGTGGATGCCGCGCTGGTCCCGGAGCCATGGGGGACGATCCTGACCGCATCGGACAACGTGGAGCTGGTGCTCGATTATCAGGACATCTATTATTCCGGAAATTATCCGGTGGCTGTCATCGTAGTGCGCAAGGATTTTCTGGAAGAGTACCCCGAAGTGGTAGAGACCTTCCTGCAGGTGCATGTCGATACGACCGATGCGATCAACGCGGATCTGGACGGCGCTGTCGACGCAATGATCGAAGAGATCAGCGAGGTCACTGGAAATACCTATGAGAAGGATGTGATCCTGAGCTCCTTCTCGCGCACGACAGTCACCGTGGAACTCAATGAAGACGCCCTGCTCGAATTTGCGGATGTCTCCCTGGCAGAAGGCTTTATTGATGAGCTGCCGGATGACTCGCTGGTTGATCTTTCCATATTGCAGGGATTGCTTGATGGCGAATCTTGACAATTGCATGATTATAAAATTGTAACGATGTGTGCCAGCGCTGCCTATGATGAAAGGCAGAGATGGCTGAAATGGAAATAAGCGCTGTATGATGCCCAGAACTGTGAGGAGAGTTCAGCTGTCGTCGGATGCGGCCAGCGGTGGGCGGACAGGGGAAAAACAATCCCCTATCTGATGCGTTGCATGAGGAAGAAAACATGTCACTAGAATTAAAACATATTTCGAAAACCTTTTCGAACACTGCTCCTTCAGCAAAGGAGACATTGAAGGATATTTTCCTTACTGTAAACGACGGAGAGTTTGTCTGTATCGTGGGACCGTCCGGCTGCGGGAAATCGACGCTGCTGAATATCATTGCGGGATTGGACGCCCCGACCTCCGGGGAACTCCTTGTAAATGGAAAAAAAGTAACCGGTCCCGGCGCGGACCGCGTCATGATGTTTCAGGAGCATGCGCTGTATCCCTGGCTGAACGTGATCGATAATGTCCGGTTTGGCATGCAGCTGGCGGGAACCCCGAAGGAGGAGCAGGATCGCCGGGTTGAAAAATATCTGAAAATGGTGAAACTGTGGGAGTTTCGCAGCTACCGGATTCACGAAATTTCGGGAGGAATGAAACAGCGGACGGCTCTTGCGCGTGCCCTCTGCCTGAACAGTCCCATCCTTTTGATGGATGAGCCTTTTTCTGCGCTGGACAAGCAGACGACCAATAAGCTGCGTTCCGACCTGGAGCAGATCTGGGAAGAGACGCAGAAGACCGTTCTCTTTGTAACCCATAGTGTGGAAGAAGCGGTATTCCTGGCAGACCGGATCGTGGTGCTGTCCGACAACCCTGGCTGTATAAAGGATATTTTTGAGAATCGTCTTTCACGCCCGCGCCAGATCGATTCACCGGAATTTCTGGCAGCGCGGCATCAGATTTTATCGTGCGTGGAAAAGGAGGTGGAGAAGCTTGCAAAAGAAGAGTACGACCAGTGAAACCTTATCGCCTAAGAAGAGGGCAATCAATGAAAATAAATCGCAAAAGAACAACCCGGCTAAAACTGCTGCTGAAAAAAATGTGGCTGGAGGTGGCGGTAATACTTCCTTGAAAAAGGCGCTCGGCGAGAATACAGTCTTTCGAATTCTCTCCTGCATTTGCTTTTACATCCTCCTCATCCTGCTGTGGCAGGCCATTTACACCCTTGGGACCGGGACATTCGGCTGGTGGAAATCCTATGCGATGCCATCTCCGGCCGGCGTCGTAAAAAGTCTGGAAAAGCTCATCGCCAACGGTACCCTCTGGCAGGCAGTGATCTACAGCCTGCGGCGTGTGCTGATCGGCTTTGTGATCTCATTGCTGCTCGGGATTGTTCTGGGACTTTTGATTTCCGCTTCCCGGTTTTTAAACCGCTGCCTGAAGCCTTTGATGAACGGACTGCAGTCGCTTCCAAGTGTCTGCTGGGTACCGTTCGCGATCCTCTGGTTCGGACTGGATGAGAGCGCAGTCCTGTTTGTGGTCGTCATCGGCTCTACCTTCAGCGTGGCGCTCGCGATCGAGAACGCCATCGCCCAGGTGCCTCCGATTTACAAAAGGGCGGCGGCGACGATGGGAGCCACCCGGATCCAGATGTATACCAAAGTCATTTTCCCGGCAGCTCTTCCGGGGTTTCTCGCCGGATTAAGACAGTCGTGGTCCTTCGCCTGGAGAGCCCTAATGTCCGGCGAAGTAATGTCCGCTTACGTCGGTCTGGGCTATTCCCTGATGGCGGGCCGGGATATGGCGGATATCAACCAGGTAACAGCCGTGATGTTGGTCATCATCGTAATCGGAATCCTCATAGACCGGTGCGTATTCTCTACACTGGAGAGGCGGTTACAGAAGAGCAGGGGACTGCAATGAATGATTTCTGAAGCCGCCCGGGAAGCAAAACTCCATCGTTACATCAACCTGGCAGATTCCTTTGCTGATAATTGAATTCATGATCGGAATAACCGCTCACTTTGCAGACAGGGGCGGTTATTTTTTATGATGTACAGGGGCACGAGAGGAATCATCGTAATAAATTTACGAATGTAGAGAAACATTGCGGAAAAAAGTTGCGATACAGAAAAAGCCGTGCTATAATCGTTATACACAAAACTTGATAAATTATGGAGATCGTGCTATGTTGACAAAAATCACAATGAAGAATTTTAAATCCTTTAAGAATACGGTGACCGTGGATTTGATGAAAACAAATTATTCTATATTGCCGCAAAATGTTGCGGATAATGGTGTGCTGAAAGGATGCATTTTTGTTGGGGCGAATGCATCAGGGAAATCTACGATTGTGCTTGGCATAAAGTTGCTCCTGGATTTCCTGTTTTCAGAAAGAAATCTGAATTCCGGTATCTTTGTCTGCATGTTTGGAGACAGTCCTTGTTATTCGCTTTCCTATGAATTTCTGATAGACGGAAAAAATATTGAATACTCATTTGAAGTTGATACAAGAAAAAATATGATTTCCGAGAAGCTGTTTGTTGCACATAAACTGATGATGGAAAGAATGGGACTGTCAGCAAAGTCCTATATCGCAGAACCGGATGGCATAAACTATGATGAATCAGATGTAGGGAAAGATTCTCTGTTTCTGAGGACACTTTATTTTAATACGAAATTTGCATCCAACAATGTTTTGAAAGCATGGATGGATTTTTTGAAGAAATCTATTTATATCAATATGTTTGACAAGACGATTATTCCTTATGGAAAAGCAGAAGTCTCAGTTGCCCGTTATCTGGACAGGGGCGGATGCCAGTCTATCAATGATTTCTTCGACGAATATAATTTTGAACAGAATATTGAATATGACCATAGCAGTTCGGGTGGCCGTGTCTGCCTGATTGTTGGCAATGATGACAGTGAGAAAGGGATATTTTTTAAGCGAAAGGGAATTGACGTCCCGATTCCATTTGGAGAAGAATCCCTCGGTAATCAGAATCTACTTCGCATTCTTCCTTCATTTCTTAGTGTGATTGAGGATGGCGGTATGCTGCTGATTGATGAGTTTTCAAGCGGATTCCATAATGATCTTGAGAACCTCCTTGTCCGTTATTTTATGGAAAAAGCAGACAGGGCACAGATGCTGTTTGTTTCCCATTCTACAAACCTGTTGAGTAATTCCATCCTCCGTCCAGATCAGGAATACTCTGTTGAATTTCGGCGCGAAGATGGCAGCTCGGTAAAGCGCTTTTCTTCCGAACAGCCGCGCTCTGCACAAAATATAGAAAAAATGTACGTCAGCGGGGTCTTTGGAGGGCTTCCTGATTACAGAGAGGTAAGCGATGAAGCTTAACAGAGAAAAGCATATCGGCAGGGTGCTGTTTATTGTTGAGGGAAGCCGGACGGAATTTGCGATCCTCCGACGAATTTTCTGCAATCTGCTTGGCTATAGTTATATCGAGAAACGGAGGAACAGACCGGATTATTTTATAAGCAGTCAGGACCGATTTTCACAGGTTGTGGTCATCAATACTCGTGAGAGCAATATTCGCGACATTAGCGAAAATGAGACATACCTTGATGATGTGTTTGACGTACTGCGCGAACAGTATCAGTTTCCTGTAGATCAGTCTGCAATTTATTATCTGTTTGATCGTGACCCGGAATCCAATACAGATTCGGTGTTGATTGAGAATTATATCTCTGTTCTTGCAAATCCGTATGACAATAAAGATGGTTATAAAGCAGGACAGCTGCTTTTAAGCTATCCGAGTATTGAAAGCTATACAATATCAAACTTTAAGGATGTAAAACTGCTTCGTTTTTCTTTGGGAAAGGATGCAAAGACTTATATCGGAACGAATACTGACATCCAACTGAACAAGATTTCTGAAGAGACAGTTGTGAAAGCAGCGCAGGCATTTCTGGATTACCTGGAAAGTGGGCATATGGAACTTGATATAGACGATTTTTCATCTACAAGCCATGCTGTTTTTATGAAGCAGGAAACGGAATATCTGGCAGGTGAAGGATTCCGGCTTTTTTCTATGCTGACCCTTGCATTTTTGCAGATGGGAATTTTGGAAATGGAAGAAGAACCGTAAGCATATTGCTGTTATGTACTGTGATGTCAGATTATTGCGCTTAGAGAAATGAAAAACCCACAGACCCCGATGTAAAACGAAATCTGTGGATTCTGTTAAAATGTTATTTCACTAAAGAGCTCCAGAATGCGTAAAGCAACCTGTGGGAATTGTTCTGGTAAAACAGTCTTTTGATGACTGCCAGATCAGGGTGCCATTCTGGAAACATACACCAGTGTTGTCTGCTGTGCCATTTACGAATGAGCATTCCTTGATCAGGCTGTCGTTTGTCTGGCAACGTCCACCGCTTGCATCTATTCCGTTGGCTGTAAGTGTTATCCCTGAAGCACTGCAATTCGAAACCGTTCCTTTGTTATAACGGATAATACCGCTCATATAGCAATGCGTTTGAGAAGTTAGGTAGGTCGAAATCCTGACTTTTACAGTAGTTGATTTGTTTTTACGAGAACCACCTCGAGACGTGCATCGAGGTGGTTCATAGGGGACTCGGAAGGTATTATTTATTTTCTTGGATAAAGCTTTCAAATTGAATTGGCAGAGAAGTCCTGGAATTTCTAGACCAGAGTTCCCTGATTATTATATATGCCCATATAATTTGCAGTGCCTGTGAATGAACAATCGGATATAACGCCTTTGTTTTGTGAGCAAAGACCGCTTGAATAATTATATCCATAAAGATGCGTTAGAGTAACATTTGAGGCAATACAATTCATCATTGTCCCAGAGTTGTTTCCTTTGAATACAAAAGTAACATGATATTTCATTTTTGTCAATCGCTTAACAAACTATGAACAGATCAGTTATCAGACGTTTGGTTATTTTTCTGCTTCCATTTCGGAAGGAAAAAGTGCTTTGTTGAAATCAGATTTGCCAAATTAATCGCGCATTGCGTGAAAAAACAAATACAGAAAGATTTACTGTTGGCAAAGCCAGAGAAGTATGCTTTACTGAAAATTGAATGAATTATCGGAATAACCGCTCACTTTGCAGACAGGGGCGTATAAGGTGTTTTGTAGATTTGCCTTGCGGAAACAGGAATAATGAGTGTATAATTTAAGAAAATGAAGCTTATGAATGTAGAAGATGCACATATATTGGCATTCGACAGGAAAGGGCAATAAAAATGAGCGAATCCAGGAAAACTCTTTTGAAACATATCATTGCTGTACTTTTGCTGGCGGCTGGCGTGATTTTGCTTTACATGACCGTCACCTCCGGTCAGTCAGGCAGCTCTGAGCATACATCGGCGGCCTACGCGACGATTTTGTCGATTGTGCCGCCGCTTCTGGCGATCGTGCTGGCCCTGATCACGAAGGAGGTGTACAGCTCGCTGCTGGCCGGCATCATCGTGGGTGCGCTGCTCTACGCGAATGGCAATCTGGAGCTTGCGCTGGAGACGATGCTGTATGATGAAACCGGCGGTCTGGTGGCGAATGTGGCGACCATCGGGCACTCTGGCGTGCTGATTTTCTGCGGCATGCTGTTTATGCTTGTCTACATACTGAACCAGTCAGGCAGCGCTGAGGCCTTTGGGAAGTGGGCGAGTACGCATGTAAAAACAAGGACGGGAGCGCAGCTGGCGACGATTTTGCTGGGATTGCTTATTTTCGTGGACGACGGTTTTAACTGTATGACGGTGGGCTCGGTCATGCGCCCGCTCACGGACAGAGAAAAGATTTCCCGGGCCAAGCTGGCCTATATCATTGATTCCACGGCGGCGCCTATCTGTATCATTGCGCCTATCTCGAGCTGGGCGGCGGCGGTGACGACCTCCGTGCCGGAGGAGATGGGGATCAACGGTTTTCAGATGTTTATCCGCCTGATTCCGCTGAATCTGTATCCGCTGGTGACTCTGCTGATGCTGTTTCTTGTTGTCCTTTTCCAGCTGGATTACGGCCCTATGAAAAAGTATGAGGCTAACGCCGAAAATGGCGACCTGTTCACGGTTCCGACCGGAAATGAGACGGCTTCGGCGAAAAACGACGGAAATGGCAAGGTAAGCAACACGGTTCTGCCGCTGCTGGTTCTGATCGGATTTAGCATCTGGGGGATGCTGGACACCGGCGGGTTCTTCCAGGGAGTGAGCCTGATGGAAGCCTTCGCGGACTGCGACGCGGTAAGAGCGCTGGTAACGGGCGCATTTATTTCCTTATTATTTACTTTTGCACTTTATATGCTGCGGGGTGTGATGGGCTTCCGTGACTTTATGGAATGCATCCCCAATGGCCTGAAGACAATGTGCGGCCCGATGATCATCCTGATTCTGGCTTGGAATCTTTCCGGAATCACGCAGCTTCTGGGGATTGCCGTCTACATCCATGATCTGGTGGAAGCGACTGCGGGCGGCCTCTGGATGTTTCTTCCATTTATGATCTTCCTGATTTCGGTCGGACTGTCCTTTGCGTCGGGCACCAGCTGGGGGACATTTACGATTTTGATCCCCATTATCTGTACCGTGTTCGAGGGCAATGAAACCATGCTTATGATTTCCATGGCCGCATGCCTGTCCGGCTCGGTCTGCGGAGACCATTGCTCCCCGATTTCCGATACGACCATCATGTCGTCCGCAGGGGCCGGATGCGACCATATCAGTCATGTCGTCACGCAGCTGCCCTATGCCCTGACAGCGGCTGGCGTAAGCGCGGTGGGCTTCCTGATTTCAGGCATCCTGGGCGCGCTCGCAGGGACCGGCGCGGCGCTGGCGGCGACACCGATTACGTTTGTGCTGCTGATCCTGGTGCTGCTGGGACTCCGGCAGGTTCGTCCTTCGCGAAGCGAATTTGATATGGACGAACCGACCTGCCGCCGAACGCAGTGAGGGGGCGTTTCCTTAGCAGGTTCGTCCTTCGCGAAGCGAACTTAACATGGACGAACCGACCTGATCCCTCGCCGGGGCGGCATCCCACGCTTCGCATGGGATATCCCTCGCCGGGGCGGCATCCCACGCTTCGCATGGGATATCCCACGCCGGGTGGGCATCCCACGCTTCGCATGGGATATTCGCCGGTGCTGCCTGCCAGTGGCAGGCGTTTAGCACCGACCGGAGCGGTAGCGGAGACGCAGTGAGGGGGCATTTTTCCGGTAGCAGAGAGCGGCTGCATAATAGTTCGCAGCGGATTTCAGAAGGAAAGGACAGCTTATCATGAATACATTACTACGCTCGGAATGTCTCGAATGTCTGACAAAAAAGCAGCTGCACGCACTTCCGGCGGATGCGGCAGAAGATGAGAAGCTTATCTTTTTACAGAAAATGTTTGAGATTCTCTCTAAAACTCCGAAGGAGACATGCGCTCCGGTGATTGTGCGGGATCTGAATAGATTGCATCAGGAGATGTTCGGCGAGACCGTGGATTATACGGAAGAAAAATCTCATTACAATCAGCTCATGCTGCAAAAGGAGCAGGCTATTCGGGAGAAGATTCACGGCGCAGAGGATCCACTGTTAAAGGCACTGCGGTTTTCCCTGGTGGGAAATTACATTGATTTTTCCGCTGTCGAGAACGTGGAGGAGGCTTATCTGGAGAAGCTTCTGGAAGAAATCGAATCTCCCGAGAAAAATGGGATTGCGAAAGAGACCTTTGAAAAATTAAAGCAGGATTTAAGCGAAAAACAGCAGCTTCTGTTTTTGACAGACAATGCGGGCGAAGGCGTTCTGGACAAGCTGCTTTTGGAAGTGATCCGGGAAATGTATCCTCAGCTGAACATCAGGGTGCTGGTCAGGGGCAAACCCGTCTTAAACGATGTGACGATGGAGGACGCCCTGGAAATCGGGCTGCAAAATGTGGCCGAGGTATATGACAACGGCAACGGAATTGCCGGAACCTGGCTTCCGGAGCTGTCCCCGCAGGCGAAAACTATCTGGGAAGAATCGGATGTGATCATCGCCAAGGGGCAGGCAAACTATGAGACGCTGCGGCTCTGTGAGAAGAATATTTATTTCCTGTTTCTCTGTAAATGTGAAATGTTTTGCAGAAACTTTCAGGTGCCGCGGTTTACGGGGGTGCTGGTGCATGGATGAAAGATTGACTTCCATTGGAAGACAGAAGGGGTAAAAATCATAGAAGGGAGAAGCAAGAGGATGGCAAAACGGTTTAATGTAAATGGTGCCTGTGACCCGAATCGACATTATATGGTGAATCTGAACGAAAGATTACAGAAAATCCGCAATATGGTGGATGATGGGGAATACTTTGCAATCAACCGGGCGAGACAGTATGGGAAAACAACTACTTTGCAGGCTCTTACGAGATTTTTAAGAAGTGAATATGAAGTGATAAGCCTGGATTTTCAGAGACTTGGCTCTGCGTCATATGAAAATGAAGCAGCTTTTGCATCGGCTTTCGCCAATGAATTACTTCGCCGGGGGTCTGACTTTCCGGAAGGAATTCGAGATAAATTGCATATCATTACAAAAAGAGATGGAAATGCAAACTCCTTGCAGTCTTTATTTGCGGTTTTGGATTTATGGTGTAAAGAAGCAGTTCAGCCCATTGTTTTGATTATAGATGAAGTGGACAGCGCGTCAAACAATCAGGTGTTTCTGGATTTTCTGGCGCAGTTGAGAGCCTCTTATCTGGAACGTCCGGAGATTGCAGCTTTTCAGTCTGTGATTCTCGCCGGTGTTTATGACATCCGCAGTATTAAAAGAAAGATCAGACCAGACGAAGCTCATAAAGTGAATAGTCCTTGGAACATTGCTGCCGATTTTGATATCGACATGAGCTTTTCCGTAAAGGATATCGCAAATATGATTGATCAGTATGAGAACGATTACCATACAGGTATGGATATTCAGGAAGTTTCTCAGCTGATTTATAATTACACATCGGGATATCCGGTTCTGGTCTCCCGTATTTGCAAGCTTCTGGACGAGAAGATTGCGGGAAGCGATGTATTTCCTGACAGAAAGAGTGCATGGACCAAAGAAGGATTTTATGAAGCAGAGAAGAGGATTGTCAGAGAAGACAATCCGTTATATGAATCCCTTATGGGAAAACTGGAAACTTATCCGGAATTACGAACGGTTATTTATGAATTGCTGTTTAATGGCAAGTCCATTCCATATGTTGCTACAAGTCCTTACATCAAAGATGCGGCGATGTTCGGATTTATTCGCTGCGAAAACGACCGTGCGGTGATTTCGAACAGGATTTTCGAGGCGGTGCTGTATAATAATTTTATAGCGGAAGAATTTATAACAAGCAAAATGTATGATGCCGGTGAGAGGGAAAGAAATTATTTTTTTGTTGGCGGGCATCTGGATATCCGGAGAATACTGGAAAAATTTATCGAGACATTTGAAGAACTGTATAGTCAGGAAGATGAAAGATTTCTGGAAAATGTTGGAAGAAAATATTTTCTCCTTTTTCTCAAACCAATTATCAATGGTGTCGGAAACTACAGTATTGAGCCGCAGACCCGGAACAGTGAGCGCATGGATCTGGTGATTTATTATAAAGGAGAGCAAAACATCCTCGAACTCAAGCTCTGGCGCGGAAATGCATACAATCAGCGCGGAGAGGCACAGCTTTCCGGGTATCTGGACTATTTTCATCTGAAAAAAGGATATATGCTGAGCTTTTGTTTTAATAAAAATAAAAAACCGGGGATACAGGAAATCGTATTGGGAGATAAGCTGCTGATTGAAGCGGTTGTATAAAACAAAAAGCGAATACGCTGGAGAAGGCTTACAGCAGAATAACCGGATGTATAGGAAGGGAAATATAACCTTCCTGCGCATCCGGCTTTTTTCTGCCCGCCGGCATCAATGGGGAATAAAGTACATTCTCCGGCGTACAACACGAAGGCTGTCCCGGCAATAATGACATTTCACGGAACGAAAATCCCATTTTTTTGAACAAAATCCCCACTTTTCTTTATTAAAATATTCTGGTGAAAGCATTAAAATGTAAATAATTGTTGCAGTTACGGTTTTTCTGTTTAATTTTTCCAAATCTGACAAGGGAGGTAATGAAATGGCAAAGACGAAGAAACCTGCGGTTCCCAAAAATGATATTCCATTGGGAAAAGCGATGAAGCGGGACTGGCAGCTCTATGTGATGCTGGCGTTTCCGATCATTCTGGTGGTTGTGTTCAGCTATGCGGCGTATCCGGGTCTGCGGATGGTCTTCATGGACTACAAGCCGATGAAGGGCTACTCGGGCAGTGAATGGGTCGGTCTGGAGACCTTCAAAAAGATTTTCAGCGATAATGATTTTATCCGGGCGCTGAGGAACTCGATTGCATTTAATCTGCTGGATCTGGCGGTGGGCTTTCCGCTTCCGATTATCCTGGCTCTGATCCTCAACGAGCTGCGGTACGCGAAGTTTAAAAAGGTGACGCAGACGATTCTCTATCTGCCGCATTTCCTTTCCTGGGCAATCATCGGCAGTGTGGCTTACACCATGTTCCGCCCGTCGACCGGTCTTGTGAACATCATTCTTATGGATGCAGGGGTTATTGAGAGCGGCATTCCGTTCCTGACGGAGAAATGGCACTGGGCGGTGACCTATCTGCTGCTGGGCGTATGGCAGACGATGGGCTGGGGCACAATCATGTACCTGGCGGCGATCACCGGTATCAGCGGCGACCTCTATGAAGCGGCCATGATCGACGGCGCCGGGCGCTGGAAGAGGATGCTGCACATCACCCTTCCGGGCATCAGGCCGACGATCGTGACTCTGCTGATTATGAACCTTGGCCGTGTGATGGGAAGCAACCTGGAGCGTCTGACGGCGTTTGAGAACTCCATGGTGCGTGATTTCTCCTATCAGTTTGCGGTGTACATTTATGAAAAGGGTCTTTCTGCCGGCAAGTACAGTATGGCAACGGCGGTAAACCTGTTCCAGTCGCTGGTAGGTGTGGTGCTGGTGCTGCTGGCTGACCGAGTTGCCAAGCAGCTTGGCGAAGACGGATTGCTCTAAGGGGGTGTGTACATATGGCTAAGAAAAAGAAAAATGTTTCCAGCGAGGGTGATTTCAGTGCCGGCGGCAGCCACGCAATATCGAAATTTAAGGTCAGCGACGCAGTCATGATGATCATCCTGGTGCTGCTCTGCGCGACCTGTGTGCTCCCGTTTGTTCATCTGCTGGCAAAATCCATTTCCAGCAACAGCGCGGTGCTGGCAAAGCAGGTGACCTTCTGGCCGAAAGGAGTCAATTTTGACGCCTATATCTCGATTTTTAAGGACGGCAGTCTGGTTTATTCATTCGTCTACAGCCTGGGCGTGACGCTGATTTTTACGGCGCTTGGTATGGTGGCCTGTACCTGTGCGGCGTATCCGCTCTCAAAGAAAAGGCTGAAAGGGAAGTCATGGATTACATTTGTCCTGATGGTTCCGATGTATTTTACCGCCGGTATTATTCCATCTTACCTGCTGATGCATGACTTAGGACTGCTGGATACGGTATGGGTATTGATCTGGCCATTGATCTACTCGCCGTATAATATGCTGATTATGAAGAACTATTTTACGTCCAACATACCGGACAGCCTGGAGGAGTCTGCATTTATCGACGGCGCGACGAATGTCCAGGTGCTGACGAAGATTGTGCTTTCACTTTCCAAGCCGATCCTTGCGACACTGTCTTTGTTCTATGCGGTAGGCCGCTGGAATTCCTACGCAGATAACATGTACTATATTCGCACGGACAGCCTGAAGATGGTGCAGTACAAGCTCTATCAGATGGTGGCTTCCGCGAGTGAGGCACAGACGACAACCCTTTCTGAGGCGGCGGCCGTGACCAGCACACCGGAGGTGCTGCAGGCAGCGGCGATCATGTTTGTCACGATCCCGATCATCTGCATTTACCCGTTCCTGCAGAAATATTTCGTATCGGGTACGATGCTCGGCGCAGTGAAGGGCTGAGAGATGTTCGGTTATCCGTCTGCAGATGTGACTGCTTTATGGAAAAATGTCGCAGGACAAACAGAGCAGTTTTATCAGATTGTATCCTGAAGACTCGGTCTCGCTTTGACTGGGATATTCCCTTCGCAAAGTGACTTTGAATGGACGAATCTTTGGGTGCATATAAACCACGATTCGAGCGAGAAAAAATAGGATACTGCGGACTGTTCCGCGACTCGCTTGTATCAAGTCAGGTATTTAAAAAGGAGGATTTCAAATGACTAAGAAAATGAGCAGAGTTCTTGCTGCGGCACTTGCCGGTACAATGGTATTCGGAAGTGTTCCGGCGATCGCCGGCGCTGAGGAAGCGACGGGCATGGACGCCTGGGAAGCGTTTGACGAGACCGTGACGATCAAGATCCCGGTCTACGACAGAGGCGCAGAGGGCGTTCCGGATGTGACGGACAACTACTGGACTCAGTGGGTACAGAGTGAGTTTGGCGACAAGTACAACATTAATGTAGAATATGTCGGCATTACCCGTACGGATGTTATGACAGACTATGCGCTGCTGGGCGCGTCCGGAGAGCTTCCGACCGTCCTGATGGAATATGATTACGACAAGCTCGCAACCTGGGCAACGGAAGGGTACCTGACCGAGTATGACATCGAGCAGTTTGCGGAAATTGCCCCGACCTATTATCAGGGCATGGTAGACCGCGACCAGCTGCAGTATGTGGAGATCGCCGGCGGCGATTATCTGGTGCTGAGCGAGAGACCGTATTATGAGACAAACTATACCTACATTACCTTTGTCCGTATGGACTGGCTGGAGGCAGTCGGCTATGACTACATTCCGGATCTGAATTCCCAGGATTACATCGATGCGATGCTGGCGATCAAGGAAGCCGGACTTGCAGAGTATCCGGACGGCGGTGTGATGCTGACGGGCGTCGGCTCTGACCAGACCTACGCATGGAGAACCTACCCGCAGGATGAGGAGAACTGGGTAATGTACGGCGATTATCAGATCCCGTCTCTGGGCAGTGACGAAAACTACGCTCTGCTTTCCTTCCTCAATCAGAAGTACAATGCAGGCATCATGAATCCGGAGTATTACACCATTGATACTGAGACCGATAAGTCCAACTTCATCAACGGCGAGACCTTCGCTTACGGCGGATATATTTCCGCATCCATGGACTGGCTGACCTCCTTCTATGAGCAGAATCCGGATGCGGAGCTGGCAGTTGTGGTGCAGTCTACCGAGCTCAATGACGAAGGCTATGCACCGGCTTACCGTGCGAACAATCCGTTCGGTATGATGATCGGCTTCTCCTCTCTGGCATCAGAGGATGAGATCAAAGCTGCCATGATGTACATGGAGTGGATGTGCCAGGATGATGTCCTTGAAACCTTCCAGTGGGGCATCGAGGGTGAAAACTTCACCTATGACGAAGACGGCAACAAGGTATCGATCGACTACAGCGAGCAGTCCTCTGATTACAAGCAGGGCTACAACAACAGCATCGACTACTGGTGCATCGTGACCGCATCCAGAAGCTCAGGCTCGATTGAGGATACGATCATCGCTTCCCTGCCGCAGGATCTGCCGCAGAACTTCAATGACGCAGTGATCGAGAACTACTACAACCAGGTAGAAGTAGCGTCCTATGGCTGGGCCGTGACCGACTGCATGTTCGGCGACTCCCTTGAATCTGTGACGGAATATCAGGAGACTCTGGTGAACCTTTACATCGAGCTTCGTGATCAGCTGGTTGTAGCTTCTGAGGACGAATTTGATGCTCTGTATGAAGAATACGCGCAGCGCTATCTCGACGCAGGATATCAGGAAGTCATTGACGAGCGCCTGGAGCTCTTCAATGAGGGCATGACCACCAAGCTTCCGACCTATGAGAACGCGGTAGCGACGACCTTTAGTGCAGAGTAAAATCGTATGCAACTATTCAGGACAGTACCTTGCACTCGCTGCGAGGTACGTATGAAAGCGTACCTTTTACAATCGCCTGAACTCCGGACTAAGCTGCGCCGAGGATTTTGATCGTGCTGCCGGTGAAACAGGCAGAATGCACATGGAATTACGATACGCGCTATTAGTACGGACATAGACCTAAAAAGAGAAACGGCACCCGTCATCGCCAAAGGCGAATGAAAAGACGGACGCCGTTTCTCATATTTGTATTTTCCAGAACTTCATTGCCATTCATTTTCGAGTGCGATATAATATGACCTGAAGAAATTTCCGACGCTTGCGTCGGGAAATTTCGAGGGTCAACGAGCAGCTGTGCTGCGAGTGTGGAACGTGAGATGAAGAAATTTCCGGCGCCTGCGCCGACCAGAAGGAGGAAAAATGAAAATCTATATCTGTTTCCCGGAGGGGAAAGCGAAAACGCTCACCATGAGCTATGACGACGGCAGAACAGAAGACAAAAGGCTGGTCTCTGTTTTCAATGAATATGGAATACGAGGCACGTTTAACCTGAATTCGGGTTTGATGGATCAGGAACAGCGGATACACAAGGAAGAACTCAAAGAGGTTTACCGGGGCCATGAGATCGCGACGCATACTGCCACACATCCCACCATCGCCCGCTGTCCGGCGACGCAGATTTACAGAGAAATCACTGAAGACAGAAAGGCTCTGGAGGAGATCACTGGTTATCCGGTGAGAGGGCACGCCTACCCTAACGGATCGGTAAGCGATCAGGTAAAGCGCATTTTCTCCGACTGCGGCATTGCTTATGGGCGTACAGTCGAGGAGACTGGCGGCTTTGAACTGCCGAACGAGTGGATGAACTGGAAGGCAACCTGCCACCACAATCACAATCTCCTTGAACTGGGAGAGAAATTCCTGGATTTCAAAAAGACGCAGTATTTAAAATGCATGTATGTCTAGGGACATTCCTACGAGTTTACCATGCATCAAAATTGGGAGACAATCGAGAAATTCTGTAAGATGATGGGAGGGCAGCCGGATATCTGGTATGCCACCAACATCGAGATCCATGATTATATGGAGGCATCGAAGCTGCTGCAATTTGCCGCGGACGAGAGCTTTGTGTATAATCCGACTGCTATGGATCTATGGCTTTCCGTGGATGGGGAGATCGTGAAGCTTCCGGGAGGAGAGCAGAAGAGTCTGCTATAGGAAGCAATTAAGAATCAATGGTCGTCAGAAAGCCGGATTTTGGACCGCCGACTTACATCCAGACTCACACCAGAAATCCGGACGATAACTGCCATTTTTCATAATGGGAGAAGGAATATGAAGAAAAAAGAAATCCTGACACTGGCTTGGGCTTTCGTCCTGACGCTGGGTATGGGGATGATGGCGGCTTCTCATAGTGTTCTGGCTTGGGGACAAAACGATACGAGTACGGCTGCTTTACAGCAAACTAGTGATACAAATGCATTGCCGCAGACCTCTGACGCAGCTTTCGATTTAACAGATGAAACTGTCAGCCTGCGGGTTGCCTGGTGGGGCAATCAGGAGAGAAATAATACGACCATCGAGGTGCTGGATGCGTATACTGCGCTGACCGGGGCGGATTTGACGTACGAATATACGGTCTGGACAGGTTATGTGGAGAACCTGATGACGCAGGCGGCGGGAAACAATCTTCCCGATCTGATCCAGATTTCGACCACGGATCTGGTTGATTTTTCCAGAAGCGGACAGTTTCTGGATCTGCAAAGCTATATTGACAGCGGTGTGATTGACACCACAGGGATTTCCGAGGATGCTCTGAGCGGAGGAGAGGTCGACGGAGTCCTGACCGGATTTTCGACGGGGCTCAATACGGTGTCGGTCGTTTACAACCAGGCTGTCTTTGCAGAAGCAGGAGTGAACGCGCCCGCAGATGACTGGACCTGGAGCGACTATCTGGAGACCGTGAAGACCATCTATGAGGCGACCGGAATCCCATCGGATATTCCGTTTCTGACAGAGGCGCGCTGGATACTGGAATCTATGGTGCGCAGCTACGGCTATGAATTTTTTTCTTCCGATGAGGACTCGGATGGGAATCTTCTTCCCTGGGCAGAGGATGAGAGGGTAATTGGCGGACTGACGGAAGTTCTTTCTGAGATCTATGACGGGATTCAGGAAGGATTTTTTATCGATCCCGAGACGCAGATGTCGTGGTCTGCGACAGAAGATTACTATATTATACAGGGAAAGTCTGCGACCTCATTTATTCTGAATAATTACTATACGACCTATTGCAATGCGTTTGGAGATGAGCTGGGGCTGGCGCTGCTTCCGAAAATGGATGACGGAACACAGAGCGGCATGTATGCGCTTCCGAGCATGTACTGGTGCATTTCCACCGGCTGCGAAGACCCGGAAGCAGCCGCGTCCCTGATCAATTATCTGATCAACGATCCAAATGCCGCACTGACGATTGGAATGGACAGAGGGGTGTCTGTCTCCTCCGAAATCCGCAGTGCGTTTTTTACATCGGAAGATACCGATGTATATACGAAAAATGTTTTCGCCTTTGTGGATCATGTAGGAGGGATGGTGTCAGCCGTGACCCCGCCGGACCCGGAAGATTCCGCGGAAGTGATCGAAGTGATGAAAGAGGCATATCAGGCTATTATGTATGGAGATCTGTCTGTGGAAGAGGGGATTGCGCAGATACTGGAGAGCGGTCAGTAGTGCGGGAAATTGCCCGAATGCATCAGCATACGGAAAAATGCCGAAAAAATGCAGCCAGACGGTATAAAGGAGAAAAAATGGAGCAAAAAGGACAAAAACGATGGAGCATGGTGCAGAAGGTGGCTGCAACCCTGATTATTACACTTTTACTATGCTCCGGCGGCGGTTTTTTTTCTCTGTACCGGCTGGAGCAGCACAACATGGAGTACATCTACGAACTGATTGGGGAGCTCATTGACTCTTCTGTCGAAAACCTGGAAGATAATCTGGATGCCATCCAGACAACCCTGTATAATGTAGTATTATCTGACGATGTGCAGAACGCGGCCGGCAATCTGCTGGAGGCAGAAGAAGAGGGAACAGTTTCCAGCTCTGAAAAAAATGCCAGCTATAATGCGATCACAGACTGCATTCAGAAAAATATTCGCTCGGACAGCTCAATCGTATGCGCCAGCTTTTTTGACCGCAGTAATTCCGGCCGAAGCATTGCGATGACACATTATTATCAGCTTTCAGAAGAAGACGCCGCGACGGTCATCGATGAGGCGGTCCGTGCGAGCGGGAAAATCATTCTGCTGGACGGAACGGAGATGACCGGGGCGGAAAATGTGCTGATCATGGCGATGGAGATCAAGGAAAAGAAAGATCTTTCTCTGGCTCATCTGGGCGTGATCGTATTTTTTGTAGATCTTAATACGTTGGGGAAGGAATTGACAGACAGCCATGACGGGATCTATGTACTGGGAGATACGGATGGAAATTACCATTATATTCTGAACGACAGTGATGGCGTACTCGACTCGGAAACGGTCTCTGTGCCGGGAGAAAACGGATTTCATGTGGAAAAAATCCATGGGGAAGCTTATTTTCTGGTGGAGCGTATACAGTCAGACTATACGTTTTCCTATATGGTGCTGACGCCTTATTCCGACCTCTTTCATGGAACGCAGGCTGCCTACCGTTTTTATATGATTCTGTTGATCTTGAGCGGTGTGGCCGCTCTGGCAGTCGGGCTGATTTTTGCGCAGTGGATCACGAAGGACATCCGCCAGTTCATCCATTATATCCAGCAGGTGCCGGACGCGAATTCTGATCAGCTGCCTCTGTATGAAAAAGAGGTACACGACAAGGATGCTTATGAACTGAAATGCGCGTTTAATCAGATGTCGCACAATTTCAACGAATTGATTCGGGACAATTACGCCAACCAGCTGCTGATTAAGGAGACACAGCTGCAGGCTCTGCAGTCGCAGATGAATCCTCATTTTCTATACAACGCGCTGAATTCTGTCTACTGGATGGTGAAGACTGCCGGTCACAAAAACGCGGCGGAGATGATCAGCAGCCTGAGCATCATGCTGAAGGAGGCGATCAGCAATCAGGAATTCCTCATTGCGGTGGAAAAGGAAATCAGCATCGTCAGCCATTACTTTGTGATCCAGAAATACCGGTATGAGGACAGGCTGAACGTAAGTATAGATCTCGCGGATGACTGCCGGTATCTGCAAATCCCCAAATTCACCATACAGCCGCTCGCGGAAAATGCGATTAATTACGGCTTAGAGCAGATGCTGGAGCCCTGTACGATTGAGGTGCGGGTCTATCGGGCGGAGCCTGAGAGGCCTCCTGTACAAGATCTGGAAGAAGGACAACAGATGAAATTGAAGAAAAAGAATGCCCCCGAGAGAGCTCTCGACTACATCTGTGAGGTCCGCAATAATGGGCCGGCTCCCGAAGAAAACCTGATGGAAAAGCTGCGCAGCGGAACGCTGCTTCCCCGTGGAAACGGGATTGGACTGTTGAATATCGAAAAGAGAGTCCGCTCCGTATTTGGAGAGGAATATGGAATCCGCATATTCAGAGAAGGCAAATTTACAGTCGTGCAGGTACGGATGAGGCAGGTCCCTTTGGAGGAGAATAAAGACGGCGGCAGGCAGGGCTGACCTGCGAAAGCCGCTCCGCCTGTCTGTCATAGATACAGGAAAAAACTGGCCGATAACTGTCGCTTGCATTCTGAGAAAAGATAAGCAAAAGATAAGCTGGAGAAAGCATCATGAATATTTGTGCTACAAAGGTATGAAACAGAGGGTGCAGTATAATTATTTGCATCATAAAGGACAGCTTCAGGAAAAGAGGACACAATGGAAGAAAAATACCGGATCATGGTAGTGGATGATGAGCGGATTGTGCGGGAAGCGATTGCCGACGGGATCGCGTGGGAGGACTACGGGATCACGCTTGCCTCTGCAGCGGGCAACGCGCTGGAGGCCCTGGATTATCTGAAGGACAACGAGGCAGACCTGATTCTGGTGGATATTCAGATGCCAGTGATGAATGGTCTGGAGCTCCAGAAGAAGGTGCGCTCCCTTCGGCCGGATATCGACTTTATTGTGCTGAGCGGCTACGCGGAGTTCGCCTGGGCGCAGGAGGCCATGCGGTGCGGGGCGAAGGACTATCTGCTGAAGCCGGTCAATGAGGAAAGCCTGCTGGAGGCCGTTCAAAAGTGCAAAAAAGAGAGAGAGTCCAGAAAATTCATGGACTCGATTCGGGAAAAACTGGAACCGGAGGATGGAGCATCCGGCTCTGTGCAGATTTACTCTTATTCGCATACCGTCAACGAGATTCTGCGCTATATCGAAGAAGAGATTGACAACGAGGATCTGAGCCTGAAATGGATATCCGCGAACCGCATGTTTATGACGGAAAATTATCTCAGCAAAACCTTTCGCAAGGAGGTCGGAAAGAAATTTTCCGCCTACCTGCTGGAGCGGAGAATGACGCTTGCCATGCAGCTGCTGGTCAAAGAGCAGGGCGGCTCGATTCAGGACATTGCCCGCAGATGCGGATATGGCAATAACGCGCAGTATTTCAGCAGCCTGTTTAAGAAGTACACCGGGTATACGCCTACCGAATATCGGAATTACATCAGGAAGACGCAGAAGATCTGAACGAATGCTTTTTGACTTGCGGTTCGGGGCGTATACACGCACTCGCGTATCAACGCGATAGTGCTGCTAAGGTTTATCTGGCTTGCATACCGGGATGCATGCACTGTCGGGACAGCCACAGTCAGAATATAATCGTGCAAGGCCAAAAAGAATGGATTTTCATTTTTGTATATGGTATAGTAAATTAATCGTAACTGTGAAGGTATAAGTAATTACTGCGTGCGGCAGAGAGCATTTACTTACTGGCTGTGTACGAAAATCAGGGGGTGAAAGAAGAATGGGTTATTATTTAAACAGCAATGACTGCCTTTCTCAATTTCAAAATGAGGCAGCGAAGCCCTTTTTTGTAGACAAAACCTGTATTTTGAATGAAATCATTCCTTTAGTAGAGCAAGGTGGGTACAGCCTGTGCATTACCCGCCCAAGGAGATTCGGGAAATCAATGATTGCCTCTATGATTGGTTCATATTTTAGCAGAGGTATGGACAGCAGTGTTGTGTTTGATTCGCTTAAAATTTCTAAAAACTCGAATTATCGCTCCCATCTGAATCAGCACAACCTGATATATGTCGATTTCAGCAAATATGACGACGAGTATCATGATTACAGCAGCTACATCGGAACTATTAAAGATATTCTGCGGGAAGATCTGCATGCTGCCTACCCGGATGTGTATTTTCGCAAAAAAGGTACAGTCGCGGAGGATATGAAACGCATTCATCAAAGTACGGGTGAGAGATTCATTCTGGTATTTGATGAGTGGGACTGTGTTTTTCATAAAAATTTTTTCACCGAGAATGACAGAAAAAGCTACGTAAGCTTTCTGGCAAATCTGACTAAGGGAGTGGGCTGTGTTTCTTTCACGTATATGACGGGGGTTTTGCCAATCGCAAAGTATTCTCAGAGTGATACGCTTAACAATTTTATGGAATACACCATGGCTACACAGCCGATGTACAATGAGTACTTTGGATTTACAGATGAAGAAGTGGACGATCTTTATGAAAGATATTGCAGGATACAGAAGAATCCTGCCGTTACAAGAGAAGATCTGCGCTTCTGGTATGACGGATATCATACCGCAGCCGGGACAAGAATGTATAATCCACGTTCCGTGGTATATGCGCTGACCAATAATCATCTTGCGAGCTATTGGACAGGCTCTGGCCAGTATTCAGAAATATCAGCCTATATTGCGGGGGACGCAGGAAAAATTGAGGGCCTGAAAGACGATGTGATTATGATGGTGGCCGGTGAAGCGGTTCCTGCAAGCATCGAGGAGTATGCTGCCACAGCGATGAATTTAAGTACAAAAGAGGAAGTTTTCTCAGCGATGGTGGTATATGGATTTTTGAATTATGAAGACGGATGTGTGCGAATTCCAAACCGGGAGCTGATGGATGAATTTGGCAAAACGATTCGGAAAGAGGCTTCTTATAGTTATGTGCGGGAACTGGAAAAACAGTCCGAGAGGGTTTTGCAGGCAACATTGGCCGGAAATACAGGGGTGATTGAAGAAATACTGGAATTTGTCCATCATTCAGAATCGCCTTTGAAAGCTTATAATGATGAAGCGGAACTCTCTGGAAGCATTCGCCTGGCATACATTTCAGCAAGAAACAGGTATGATATTCAGCGTGAAGACCAGGCGGGTATCGGTTATGTAGACTATATTTTTTATCCATATAATAAAAAAGAAGATGGAATAATCATCGAGCTGAAGGTGGATGATACTGCGGAGAATGCAATCAAACAGATCAAAGATAAGAAATATGCTCTGAAATTTAGAGGAAAGCTTGGCGAGAGACCAAAGACGAATGGACGTATTCTCGCCGTTGGGATCAGCTACCGGAAAAAAGATAAGGTGCATCATTGCAAAATTGAGGTATTGTAACCTGCTGCTACAACTTGGACGGATGTATGAGAAAGGTGAATAAAGGCACCGCATACATCCGCTTTTTCTGCGATCATTGACCTGTTGCTATATATAGACAACGAAATATTTGTGTTTTCAATATTTCAGAGGAGGAGAAAAAATGGCAAATCAATTATTCCCGGATGGCACACCCATATCGGAATGGTTTTCTGACACGCAGGTGCCGGAGCTTGCGGAACTGGGAAAGCAGTATGTGCTGACACAATACCAGGTATATGATGATGGAAAGGTATATACAAAAGAAATTCAGGCAGTGATTGATCGGGCAGCGGCCGGGGGCGGCGGCGTCATTGTAGTTCCGGCAGGAACTTATCTGACAGGCTCCCTTTTCTTCCGGCAGGGGGTCCATCTGTATGTCGCGGAGGGCGGCACATTAAAGGGCAGCGATGATATTTCGGATTATTCCATCTGTGAGACCCGCATAGAAGGGGAGACCTGTCTTTACTTTGCTGCGCTGATTAATGCGGATGGTGTGGACGGCTTCACAATGTGCGGCCCGGGGACAATCGACGGCAATGGATTAAAATCCTGGCGTTCATTCTGGCTGCGGCGGCAGTGGAATCCGGACTGCACAAACAAGGATGAGCAGAGGCCGCGCCTGGTTTATCTCTCGAATGCGCGCAATGTGACGATAGCGAACCTGAAGCTGCAGAATTCCCATTTCTGGACGACCCATATTTATAAATGTGACCATGTAAAATATTTGAACTGCCGCTTCTTTTCACCGGCGGCTCCTGTAAAAGCACCAAGCACGGACGCGATTGATATTGATGCGTGTACGGACGTCCTGGTCAAAAACTGCTATATGGAAGTGAACGATGACGCAGTGGTGCTCAAAGGAGGCAAAGGTCCCTGGGCAGATTCCGCTCCTGAAAATGGCTCGAATGAAAGAATTATCATTGAAGACTGCATGTATGGATTCTGCCATGGCTGCCTGACCTGCGGCTCGGAATCCATACACAACCGAAATATTATTATGCGCAGAATCCATGTACGGGAATCGATGAATTTCCTCTGGCTTAAGATGCGCCCGGATACTCCGCAGCTATATGAATATCTGCTGGTCGAGCAGATCACCGGAAAGGCGGACAGCTTTATCAACATTCATCCCTGGACTCAGTTTTTCGATCTCAAAGACCGTGAGGATATTCCACTGTCGGTTGCGCAGAAGATAACGGTGCGGGACTGTGAATTTACCTGTAAAACTTATTTCGATGTACTGAGGCAGGACGATCAGTATCAGCTGAAGGATTTTATTCTGGAGAATCTGACTGTTACAGCCGAAAAAAATGGGTTTTGTGAAGGGCTCGTGGATGGAATACAGGTAACGAACGTGGACTGCCGTCAGTCAGTCTGACAGTAGCTGTCTACATAAGATGGGATTACCAGGAGGATGATTATGGAACAGATACGGCAAATAAATTATTATACCGACCCGGACAGGGTTGAACTGTGGTGGGAAAAACCCGAAGGCGCAGGCGCCTGCACACGTTATCAGGTTTTCCTGGACGGTGCGATCGCGGGAGAGACGGACAGGACGCATTTTACCGTGGAAAATCTGGAGGCGGGCAGGGAGTATATGATACAGGTAGCTGTGCTGTCTGTTGACCAACAGACTTCTGCGATACAGTCAGGCGGGCAGAATCCCTCTGATGGCAGTACTGCTGCTTATCCTGCACGTCCGGGCAGCATTCATATGGAGGAGCACCATTCTGCTGGAGGAGCCGCAGCGGTTGCAGCGGTTCCTGCCGGGGCTTTATCTCAGGATGGCGTTTCTGTCACATTTCAAACGCCCATGCCGCGAAAGTGCATCGATGTCACAGCCGCTCCCTACTTTGCGACGGGCGACGGTCAGACGATGAACACGGCCATTCTGCAGAAGGCGTTCGATGACTGTCCTGCGGGCGGCTCAGTTTATCTCCCAGCAGGCGCTTATCTCACCGGTGCGCTGCGTCTTCACAGTGATATGGAATTGTATCTGGATGAGGGTGCCGTTTTGCAGGGCTCTGCGGATCCTGCTGACTATCTGCCGCGTATCAGAAGCCGGTTCGAGGGGACGGAGATGGAGTGTTATCAGAGCCTGTTGAATCTGGGCGATCTTGATCATACATCCGGCCCTAACTGTACAAATGTGATTATCCGCGGCAAAGGTGCCATCAGGGGCGGCGGGTTTGCGCTGGCCTGGGCCACCATTCAGTCTGAGAAGGAGCGGTTAAAGGATTACCTGGCAGCCAACGCCGACTACGTGGCGACCTGCGAGAATGACAATACGATTCCCGGGCGTGTGCGCGGACGTCTCATCAATATGAGCAACTGCAGCCATATCCGGATCAGCGGTCTGACCCTTGCGGACGGCGCCAGCTGGAATCTGCACATGGTCTACAGTGACCATATTATTACGGACCATTGTCTTTTTAGCTCGAAGGGTACCTGGAACGGGGATGGCTGGGATCCGGATTCCAGCGAGAACTGTACGCTTTTTGCCTGTACATTCCATACGGAAGACGATTCCGTTGCTATTAAGTCCGGCAAGAACCCGGAGGGCAACGAAATCAACCGCCCCACACGGCACATCCGCATCTTTGACTGCTACAGTGCCTTCGGTCATGGCCTGTGTATTGGCAGCGAGATGAGCGGCGGTGTCGAGGATGTGAAAATCTGGGACTGCGACCTGGAGCACTCCATGGTCGGCATTCAGGTCAAGGGTACCCCAAAGCGAGGCGGCTATGTCCGCGGCCTGCGTGTGCAGGACTGCATAGTCCCCTGTCTGCAGGCTGTCTCCGTCGGTTACAACGATGACGGCATCCCGGCGCCTGAACCGCCGCATTTTGAGAATTTTACCTATGAGCGTGTGACTGTCACAGGCAGGAGCCTTCTCGAGGACTGGACGGACTGTAGGGCCATCGAATTCAAAGGATTTGATGAGACGCATCCGATCCGCAAGATACTGTTTAAGAACGTCAAAATCACCGGCGGTCTGGGAGTGGCTGTTGAACTGTGCGAAGACGTGCGGTTTGAGGAATAGAAATAGATGTACGATACGAACCAGAGAAATCCTGGGTCCGAATATCCTGTCCGTTTTTTGGACGGGATATTCTTTTGATGCGCCGGACGCAGCCTGCGCGGCGGTTAGGGGAGAAAGATGTTCTCCCGTCTGATTGTTGAGCATCTCCCTGCCTGACTATATACATGAGATGGATTTAGATGAAAAATGTGGCACCTGCAAATAAATTTTTACGGAAAAATGTGGCATTCATCTTTGAAATATCGTGGAAAAATGTTACACTACGGATGCGGAAGCCAGTAGGGGCGTTGATGGAAAGGATGGAAGGAACAGCGTGTTTTACAGAAAATTTGTATTTGGAACAGCAACTGAGACAGATGCGTTTTATTCGCCCGGGAGGGCAGAGGCGCCGGACGGGCTCCATCTGCCTGGGAGGGCGGATGAGTGCGGTTTGTCCGGGAGCAGTCTGAGCGGGCAAAACGAAGATATTGAAGAAAGCAAAAAAATCGAAGAAATCAAAGAACTCAACGTACTAGAAGAAACCAGAGAAATCAAAAATATCAAAAATATCGTCCATGTATCCGCACAGGATCTGTATCAGTCGGAAAAAGGCTACGGCTTCGCGACGGAAGAAAACAGGCGGGAGCAGGAGCTGCTGAAATTGCCGGAACTGAACTCTGGGTTTGACACGGTTTACTGGTATCAGGATGAGATCCTTTCTCGTATAGAGGAGGATGAGTACGGCTGTTATCTGGACTCGGATGGAATAATGGCGGAACTGAAGCGTAGGGAAAGTTTGAATCCTGATGAAAAGGTTGTAGATACAATAAAAAAATCGGGCGATAAAGGTTCAGATAAAAAAATTTCAGAAAGAGAAAACTGTGCAGAAGATTTGGATCATATAGGTTCATCCAGAGAAAACCTAGCCGGAGAAGGTTTTGCAGAAGAAACTCGACCGCAGGAGGCTGAGTCCCGGCGGATTCCGCTTTCCTTCAAGCTGGATGTGCCGCACCAGGGAAATTACAGAGTGACGGTAAAAATCCGCAGCCCCCGGCTGTATAAAGACCCGTGTACGGATTCGGTCCTTTCAGATACTTCAGATACGAATTTGATGATATTTACCGGCCGGAGACGGCTGGGATATCTTGTGAAGCACTCTGGCTCTGCAAAGGAAATACTTCAACCAGACGGTTTTGCGGACTCTGGCGAAGCAATTTACGCAAAGAACTCAGGGGCTCAGAACGGGATTTCTGGAGCAGACTCTATAAATATATCATCGACAGAAACATCCAATGATTTATCAGATGAATCATTCAGAGAACACTCCAAAGAATCTTCAAAAGTACCATGGACAGAACAGACATACACCATGACTGTCAACGTCTGTGATATCATTCCCCGCGGCCAGACGACCGCTTACAGCGATACAACCCTCGATATCACGATCCTCGCCGGACAGCCACGCATCAGCGAACTTACCGTAGAAGAGGTTGACTGTGCAACCATTTATATCGCCGGCGATTCCACGGTGACGGACCAGAGCGCGGATTATCCTTATGCGCCCGGCACGAGCTACTCAGGCTGGGGCCAGATGCTCTCAGCGTATCTGACCGGCGATGTGGCGGTGTCCAACCATGCCCATTCTGGCCTGACGACCGAATCCTTCCGTGAGGAAGGGCATTATGCGATTGTGGAAAAATATATTCGCAAGGGAGATTACTGCCTGTTCCAGTTTGCCCACAATGACCAGAAGCTGGATCATCTGAAAGCGCAGGGCGGCTACCGGCAAAATCTGGAGCACTACATCCGCGAATGCCGGGAAAAGGGCGCGTATCCGATTCTTGTTACGCCGCTTGCGCGGAACACCTGGAAGGGCGGCGACGGCAGCTACAATGATCTTCTGGCGGAATACGCCGGGGTGTGCAAAGAGATAGGCAGCGAGCTGCAGGTGCCGGTGGTGGATCTGCATGGACGCAGCATGGAATGGATCATGCAAAATGGCCGGGAAGCCGTCCGGACGAGCTTTTTCCCGGACGATTATACGCACACGAACGATTACGGCGCATACCGGATGGCAGGATTTGTGGCGGACGAGCTGGCGCATGTATGCCGGAACTGGCCAGGTTATCCATTTTTGGCAGCCTGCGTGACAGGCGGCTTCGGCGAATGGAATCCGCCCGCCTGCATCACATTGCCTGTGAAACCTGCAGCCTATGAGCATGTTTCAAATCCGGAAGGGGACGCGCAGCTCTTTGCAGAGATTTCAGACCCGGATCACCTGGCCAGCCGGGTGGATGTGCTGGACATGGTCATTAAGACAGTGCGTTTTTTCTATACGAACGTTTACAACGACATGTTTGCAGATGTGATCGGCCACGAATGGTATGCGGGTGCCGTCGAGTGCGCGTACCAGAATGGGATTATTGACGAACATCTTGTAGAAAATGGATATTTTTATCCGGAAAAAGAAGTGACACTGGAGGAATTTTTGGTTTTTGCGATTAATGGTTATAAGAGCCGGAGAGAGCTGCCGCCCCAGACACCCTGCGCATACGACGAAAACTGTACACCCTGGGCGATGCCCTATGTGCGGGCAGCCAGTGAATTGGGACTGTTGGAGCGAGATGGGAGAGATGATCTGCATCGGGTTGTCACCCGAGGCGAGGCAGCTGAATTGTGCCGGAGGATGAAAGTATAGAAGCTCATCGGGAAATGTACTGCCAATGGAAGGCCGTTTTGTGAAAGGAATATCCCATGTGAAGCGTATAATAATCTTGAAACAACCTTGAAACTGAGCAAAAGTGCATGGATTTTCATGCAAACATGTGTTATAGTGCGCTATAGTAAATGTCAGATTTAATTGGTGGATCGTGCATGAGAAAACCATGTATGTAGAAATCTGTATGAAAGCGGACGACTAAAGGGAGATTCTAAATGGCGAAAAGATTTAATGTAAGTGGTGCCTGCGACCCAAACCGACATTATATGGTGAATCTGGATTCCAGATTGAAAGCAATCCGGGAGATGATAGATCAGGGAGAATATTTTACGATAAACAGAGCCAGACAGTATGGTAAAACAACTACATTGCGTGCTCTGGCGCGATATTTGAGAAGAGATTATGAGGTGGTAAGCCTTGATTTTCAAACACTGGATGCAGGGTGCTTTCAGAATATTTCTGCATTTGTAGCAGCGTTTGCGAATGAACTTCTGGATAATGTTCCTTCGTTTCCAAACGGAATAGAAGAGAAACTTAAAGCACTTGGGAAAAAACCGATAGAGCAGAATTATTCGCTGCAGGATCTGTTCAGAGTTTTAAAGATGTGGTGTCAAAAGGCAGACAGAAAGATTGTATTACTGATTGATGAGGTGGATACTGCTACCAATAATCAGGTGTTCCTGGATTTTCTGGCGCAATTGCGTGCCTACTATTTGAAACGTCCGGAAGTAGCTGCCTTTTGGTCAGTGATTCTCGCGGGTGTTTATGATGTCCGAAGTATTAAGAGAAAAATTCGACCTGACGAAGAACATAAGATGAATAGTCCCTGGAATATTGCTGCTGATTTCGACATTGACATGAGCTTTTCTACAGAAGATATTAAAAATATGCTCGCTCAGTATGAAAACGATTATCACACGGGTATGGATATTCAAAAGCTTTCTGAACTGATATATAGTTATACATCAGGATATCCAGTGCTGGTTTCGCGTATCTGCAAGCTTATGGATGAAAAAATTGTGGGAAGCGGCGAATTCCCGGGCAAAAACAGTGCCTGGACGAAAGAAGGATTTTATGAGGCGGAAAAAAGACTTGTAAAAGAAGACAATCCTCTTTATGAATCTCTTATGGGGAAACTGGAAACCTATCCGGAACTGCGGACAGTAGTTTATGAATTGTTGTTTAACGGCAAATCCATTCCTTATGTTGCGACAAACTCTTATATTAAAGATGCAGCTATGTTTGGATTTATTCGCAATGAAAACGAACGCGCGGTGATATCAAACAGGATATTTGAGGCAGTGCTGTACAATAATTTTATCGCGGAAGAATTTGTGACGAGCAGGATGTATGATGCCGGTGAGCGGGAACGAAACTATTTTTTTGTGGGTGGACATCTGGACATTCGGAGAATATTGGAAAAGTTTATTGAGACATTTGAAGAATTATATAGCCAGGAAGATGACAGGTTCCTGGAAAATGTGGGTAGAAAATATTTTCTCCTTTTTCTCAAACCAATCATTAATGGTGTTGGAAATTATAGCATTGAGCCGCAGACCCGTAACAGCGAGCGCATGGATCTGGTGATTTTTTATAAAGGCGAGCAAAATGTTCTTGAACTTAAACTGTGGCGGGGAAATGCGTATAATCAGCGTGGAGAAGCGCAGCTTTCTGGGTATCTGGATTATTTTCATCTGAAAAAGGGATATATGCTGAGCTTTAATTTTAATAAGAAGAAAACCACGGGGATTCAGGAAATTGTTCTTGGTGATAAGCTACTAATCGAAGCGGTTGTATAAGTGGTATTCTTTAAAATTTGATATAGGATACCCTTCGGAGAATATTTATGATAATCGGGAAAGGTACGAAAATAACTGGCGTTCCCAGTGAGGCGACGCAAAAAGCCGCTGCCAGTTTGCTGCGCGATATCAGGAAAGTCATTATACCGATGCCCGAACGGGCAGATGCTGGCGGTGAAATTCGCCTCATACCTGGAGACGAAGCAGAGGAGTGCTTCACCCTGGATGCAGCAGAGGATGCGCTGATTCTCTCAGCGTCGGACGAGCTGGGTTTTATCTACGGCCTGTACGAGATCAGCCGCCGGTTTCTGGGCATTTTGCCGTTCTGGTTCTGGAACGACCAGGTGATAGAGCAGAAAGCATTTGTTGAAATTCCGGCTGGGTTTCACTACGCTTCAGAGCCTTACGCCATCCGCTTTCGCGGGTGGTTTATAAATGATGAGGTTCTGCTGGCCGACTGGATGATGGAAACGCCCCTTCCCAGCGGTCGACGGATATCCCGCCCAGAGGGCGGACCTGTTAATCAGAAACCGGACCGCCCATGGGAGATGGCTCTGGAGGCATTGTTGCGTCTGGGCGGAAACCTGGTGATCCCTGGGACAGACCGCAATTCCGAAAAATACCGGCCATTGGCCTCCTCCATGGGGCTGTATGTGACCCATCACCACGCAGAGCCGCTTGGAGCACCGATTTTTGCCAGAGAATATCCGGATCTGCAGCCTTCCTATGCAAAATATCCGGAAAAATTTCAGGCACTGTGGAGACGGGGGATCGAAGAGCAGAAGGACCGCAAAACCGTATGGAACCTCGGCTTTCGCGGCCAGGGAGACGCTCCCTTCTGGGAAAATGATCCTGCATACCAGACCGACGAAGCGCGGGGAAAGCTGATCAGTGAGCTGATTCAGCTCCAGTATGAAATGGTGCAGGAAGCACAGCCGGGAGCCATCTGCTGTACGAACCTGTATGGAGAGACCATGGAGCTGTACCAGAAGGGCTGTCTGAAGCTGCCCGAACAGGTCATAAAGGTCTGGGCGGACAATGGCTATGGGAAGATGGTATCGCGGCGGCAGGGGAACCACAACCCGCGTGTACTGGCGCTGCCGGAGGCTCATAATTTGCTGGATCGCAATGAGCAGGATCGTAATCAGCAGACATCGTACAGCCTGGGAGCATCCGCGAATAAAATCAATGATGAAAGCATCTTTAATAACGAGGATACTCAGCGTACAGATATGCTGCCGAAAAAAATCGGCGGAGGAGATTACGGAGCTTCCAATGGAATTCCAAAAGGAGAGCACCACGGAATCTACTATCACGTTTCCTTCTATGATTTGCAGGCGGCAAACCATATCACTATGCTTCCCAACTCCCCTGAATTCGTGGTGCGTGAACTGAATGAAGTGCTGCGGCATGGTGTGAACGACTTCTGGCTGATCAACTGTTCGAATATAAAACCTCATGTGTATATGCTGGATCTGGTTGCAGAGATGTGGAAACGCCCCCTCCCTTCGGCTGAGAGATATCCCGTCCAGAGGGCGGAGATGCCCACATCCCCAATCAAAGATTGCGGACATACCACGCCCCGCAATCAGAGATTGGGGGCAAAACCCGGCGAGTCGATGGAAACGCCTGTCCCAGTGGCATTTGCAGAAGAACACTGCAAGCAATACCTGCAGAACTATTATGGCTCAGAGCACCTGGACGAACTCTCGGCCTGCCTGCAGCAGTATTTTGCCTCAGCGGTCTCCTACGGTCCTCACGAGGACGACCATGCCGGAGAGCAGTTTTACAACCATGGAATCCGGATACTGGTATCCCAGTACCTGAAGGATTCAGGCAGTGCTGCGTTAGAGTTTCAATGGGCAAAAAAAGCGGAGACGCTCACAGAGCAGATCAGCTGGTATCAGCAGCACTGCGAGGCGGGGATGCAGTCCTATGGCGCCCTGCTGGACACTTGCGGGAGTCTTTCTGCAAAACTGACCGGCTCCGCGAAAACGCTGTTTGAGGACAGCATTTACCTGCAGGCGAAAATCTATGCGTACTGCGCGAAAGGCGGCTATCTGGTGTGCCGCGGTCTCGAAGAAGCTTATGAAGGCGAGTATCAGAAGGCCTTTTATCTGGTGGGAAAAGGCCGGAAAGAATATCTGCGGGCACGCTGCGCAATGCGGGACCGCGAGCACGACGTATGGCAAAATTTCTACCGGAACGAGTGCCTGACCGATATCGCGCAGACCGCCTGGGTGCTGGAAACCGTGATGGGCTATATCCGCAATCTCGGCGACGGTCCGCACTTTTACGAATGGCAGCGGGACTTCCTCTACGCAAAAGAAGACCGGAACGTGCGCATGATTCTGAATTTTGAAAACCATCTGAACAACCAGGAATTGTTTGAACTGATGGAGAAAAAAACAGAGAATGACTGCAGCCGCCGGCCGTTTGGCCACAAACGAAAAGGAAAATGACAATCATTTGCACAGCAGCTATGCAAAGAGCGGGCAATCATACCCGGCTCTTAAAAGTGGAGATAGCTGGACTCGAACCTGTGACCCTCTACACGTATTTTGCTAAAAAATTGCTAAAAAATTAAAGGCGCTGGGATAGGTTAGGGATTGTAAAAAACGGCCGGAGGGAGTATAATGATCGCGGTGAACCCCAGGTAACATTCGGGGATTTTGGCTGCTTTTATGATTTTGTACCAACCAGGAGGAATGATCATGGAAAATATGGTATTGGAAAGTCTGAAAACACGACGCAGTGTGCGCAGCTATTCGGAGCGCCCCATTGAGCAGGATAAGCTTGACGCGATCCTTGAAGCGGCTACGTACGCGCCTACCGGTATGGGGCGGCAGTCGCCTGTGATTGTGCTGGTGCAGGATCCGGAACTGGTTAAAAAGATCAGCGGCCTGAATGCCGCCGTGATGGGGAAGACGGATGTGGATCCGTTCTATGGCGCGCCGGTGGTCGCGATTGTATTTGGCAATAAAGAGGCAGCTCCTACATGGTTTGAGGATGCCTGCCTGGTGGCGGGAAACCTTTTGAATGCCGCGCATGCGGTTGGCGTGGATTCCTGCTATATTTACCGCGCGAAGGAGGCTTTTTCTTCTGAGGAAGGTCTTGCGCTTATGAAGAGCTGGGGACTTGATGAGAATTATGTCGGCGTAGCCAATTGTATTCTGGGCTACGGCGCGGGCGATGCTCCGGCAGCGAAACCGCGTAAGCAGGATTATGTGATAAGGGTTTAATGTGGCTGGGAGTATCTGCCACAGGATTGTTTTTACGGAGGCGTGCAGGCGGAGGGTCTGCACGCTTTTTTATGCACAGAGCCGCGATTGGAAATTAGCAGCTAAAGCTGCTCGCGCCTGCTGCCGAAGCCTAAGATAATGCTTGCCAGATGTAAGCGGCTGTGGTAATATGTTTCTGGTTGATGGTGCAACTATATATGAGATGAAAACAGGGGTGATACAATGAGTGATTCTGGAAATGAAATATCGAAAATCGCGCAGACCGCTAACCTGCTGTCGGTACGCCTGATGCGTGAGGCAGGGCTTGGGACAGCGGAATATGAGCTTCTGAGACTTGTGAAGCAGCAGCCTGGCATTTCACAGAAGGATGCCTGCGCACGGCTCGGCATGGATAAGGGCGCGCTTGCGCGGCGGGCAGTCAATCTGGAGCAGAAGGGATATCTATCGCGCAGGAGCAATCCGAAAGATGCCCGCAGCCAGCTGCTGTTTCCGGAGGAAAAGACGGCAAAGATGAATGACGCGGGCTCAGCGGAAGACTTTTTTATGACTGGCTGCTGGAGGGCCTCTCTGATGCTGAGTACGGGCAGTTCTGCAAAGTGCTGCATACACTGGAAGCGCGCGCGCGAAAGGAAAGCGAGGCCGGCTTCCCCAACGTCAGAGAAAAAATGCAGCAGCCCCGACTCACGCGAAGCATATCGGAACGGGAGGAGCGGCCTGCCCTCGCCGGGTGGCATCTCCGCCCTTCGGGCGGGATATCCCACGACCGAAGAGAGGGGACGCAACCGCAGCAGCCCCCTGCCAATGACGCGCAGGACCGTGCAGGAGACGACGAGCCGTCGCCTGCTCGATCTCCGGAGCCGGAGAAAAGCGCAAAGAAGCAGGATCCGGATGTATGGCTGCTTTGAGCAATGGGCGTTGTTCATGAGAAACGGCAGGAACCGTTTACTTTTCATGGGAGATTGAATTTATGAGATTAGAGACAGATGGAATCATACTTGATGTGGATGGCACGCTTTGGGATTCTACGGGAATTGTCGCGAAGGCCTGGACCAGAGCTGTGCGGGAAAATGGATGTCCGGATATGACGGTGACCGCTCAAATGCTGCGGGGGCTTTTTGGCAGGACGATGGATGTGATAGCGGAAAATCTGCTGCCGGATCTGACAAAAGAGCAGCGCAGCCAGATTATGGATGTCTGCAGTAACTACGAACAGCAGGCGCTGGAACATATGGATGAAACGGAGTGCCGGATCTGCTATCCTCTCGTGCAGCAGACCATCCGGGAGCTGTCAAAAAAGGTGCCGGTATTTATTGTAAGCAACTGTCAGTCCGGCTATATTGAGCTGTTCCTGAAAAAGACGGGCCTGGGGCCTTATGTGACGGATATTGAGTGCTTTGGAAATACAGGTAAAAGCAAGGGTGAGAATATCCGCCTGCTGGCGGACCGAAACGGGCTGAAGACACCGGTTTATGTGGGAGACACACAGGGCGACGCTGATGCGGCCGCGCAGGCAGGGGTTTCCTTTGTGTACGCGGCGTATGGATTCGGAACGGCAGACCATAGGGACGGAGAAATTTCCTGTTTCGCACAGCTCAAAGAGATGATTGGTTAAGGAGGAGTGCAAAAATGAAGCGTATTTTGTGGATGATGCTGATGAATCTCGTGCATGTGCCGAGGGTGTTAATTCAGCTGTTAAGAAGAGCGGCGCATCCGGAACGCTACACGATTGAGCAGCGGTACTCCACTGTTCATGAAATCGCGGAGCGGGGGATCAAAGGCGGGCGTGTCGACGTGGTTTCCACCGGCCTGGAAAAGCTGCCCAGGGAGGGCGGATATATCCTGTATCCCAACCATCAGGGGCTGTTTGATGTGATGGTGCTGATTGATCTGCACGAGCAGCCGATTTCCGTTGTACTTAAGCAGGAACTCACGAAAATCCCGCTTCTGAAGCAGATCATCCAATGCCTGGGCGCTCTCGCTCTGGACCGGTCAGACGCGCGCCAGGGACTGCAGGTTGTCCTGCAGGTGGCGGAGGATGTGAAAAAAGGCGGCAAATACATCATCTTCGCGGAGGGTACGCGCAGCCGTGACGGCAACAAGGTGCAGGAATTCAAGGGCGGCAGCTTCAAGAGCGCGACAAAGGCGAAATGCCCGATCATCCCGGTGGCGCTTATTGATTCCTATAAGGCGATGGACACCGGCTCCCTTGAGCGGGTGACGGTACAGGCACATTTTTTGGACCCGATTCTTTATGAAGAATACAAAGATATGAAGACAACCCAGATCGCGGCGGAAGTAAGGCGGCGGATCGAGGAAAAAATTGCGGAGGAATCCTGCGCGTGAATTAAGAAAAATCGCGGAGGAATCCTGCGCGTGAATTAAGAAAAATCGCGGAGGATTCCTATGCGTGAATTTAGAGAGAAGCTCACGGAGAAATACAGCGCATGAATCAGAGAGAAGATCGCGGCGGTGACTGAGCGGCGCGGGTGAATCGCGGTCTGACTGATTAAAAATCCGTTCAAAACTGTATAATTCAAACCTGTATAATATAGAGAAAAAAGAGAAAAATAAACTACGCGGGAATTAACAAATGACAGGTTTTGAATGAGGAGGATGAGATGATTAATCAAATGATGGGAGAGCAGAGCGTAGAGTTTCAGAACGCGCCGCGGATTGTCAGCAGTGCCTCAGTGGTTGGCCCCAAGGAGGGCGAAGGTCCTCTTGGTGAGGCGTTTGATTTTGTCTGTGATGAGGCAGAATTTGGGGAGGACACCTGGGAAAAGGCGGAAAGTACGATGCAGAAGGAGGCTTTGCAGACGGCGATCGGGAAAGCAGGCCTGAAAAACTGCCAGATCCGGTATCTGTTTGGCGGAGATCTGCTCGCGCAGCTGATTGCGACTTCTTTTGGAAATGGAGATACGGAGATTCCGCTTTTTGGGCTATACGGCGCGTGTTCGACCTGCGGAGAGTCTCTGATGCTTTCCGCGATGACGGTGGCGGGAGGATACGCGGATTACGCGGCAGCAATCACGTCCAGTCATTTTGGCAGCGCAGAGAAGGAGTTTCGGTTTCCCCTTGGGTATGGAAATCAGCGTCCCTTATCAGCTACCTGGACGGTTACAGGGAGCGGAGCCTTTCTACTTTCCGCCAGAGGCGGGCATGTAAAGGTGCGCGGCGCGACACCGGGGAAAATTGTGGACATGGGTGTCCGCGATAACATGAACATGGGCGCGTGCATGGCTCCGGCGGCGCAGGATACCATCTGTCAGAACCTGAAGGATTTTCATTTCCGACCGGAGGACTACGATAAAATCATTACCGGCGACCTTGGTGAGGTCGGAAGCCGCATCCTGCTTGATCTGATGAAGGAAAAGGGATACGATATTTCCGGACAGCACATGGACTGCGGTTTAGAGATTTACGATAAAGAAAAACAGGATACGCACGCGGGAGGGAGCGGATGCGGCTGCTCTGCGGTCGTCCTTGCGGCAATGATTCTTCCCCAAATCGAGTCGGGCCTCTGGAACAGGGTTTTGTTTGTGCCGACGGGGGCGCTGCTCTCAAAAGTCAGCTTTAATGAGGGACAGAGCGTGCCGGGGATTGCGCACGCAGTGATTCTGGAACGGGTATAGTGCGTGCATAATGTGATATCAGCATTCCGCGTAATTACATGCAGGGATGTACCGTTCCGGTGCGTGCATAGTGCATGTATAGTGCTTTAGCGGCGGCCGGTGTTTCAAAGAAGGATGACAGCAGAAAAAGGGGGACTATTATGGATTATTTTAACGCTTTTTGGGTGGGCGGCCTGATCTGCGCGCTCGTCCAGATTTTACTGGAAAAAACGAAGCTGATGCCGGGGCGGGTTATGGTGATTCTCGTGTGCCTGGGCGCGGTGCTCGGCTCTTTTGGATGGTATGATAAATTGATTGATTTTGCCGGAGCAGGGGCATCTGTGCCGCTGCTGGGCTTTGGAAATACGCTGTGGAAGGGCGTGAAAGAGGCGGTCGATGATAAGGGATTGCTGGGGCTGTTCGCTGGCGGCCTGAAGGCAAGCGCGGTCGGGATCAGCGCGGCGCTGATCTTTTCTTATATCGCGAGCTGGATTTTTAAGCCGAAGATGAAAGAATGATCAAAGTCTGTAACAGATTTTGCCGCTGATGGTTCGAAAAACGTCAAGGTGAAGGCGGGGAGGCAGGGATGAAAAAGTACCGGATTCTGAATGGAATGGTGTATACGGAACAGAATCGTTTTGAGGACAAGACGGTATATATGGCGGGTGAACGCATTCTGGAACGTGAGGCTTATGAGGCGCGCGAGGGAGAAGATACGGTGATTGATGCTTCCGGCTGTTACGTGATACCAGGACTTACGGATATCCATTTTCATGGCTGCGCCGGCAGCGACGCCTGCGACGGCACGGTCGAAGCGTTCCGCAGGATTGCCCGCTATGAGGGAGCACATGGGATCACGACGATCACACCTGCGACCATGACAGTCTCGGAAGAACAGCTGATGGCGGTGGCGCGGGCTGCTGCCGCATATCGTGAGGAAGAATGGCCGGACAAATCAGTGAGGGCTGCCGCCGCGTACCGCAGGGAAAAATGGACGGATGGGACAGCACAGACCGCTGCAGGTTATCATGCGGAAGGGGAGACAGTCGGTGCCGTTCTGGCCGGTCTGTATCTGGAAGGGCCGTTTATCAGCGCAGCGAAAAAAGGGGCGCAGAACGAGCGGTTTATCCGCAGACCGGATGCGGAGCTGTTTCAACGGTTAAATGAGGCGTCGAATGGATGTATCCGCACGATAGCGCTGGCGCCGGAGGTGGACGGTGCTCTGGAGTTTATTCGCGCGCACGCAGAAAAAGTAAATATTTCCCTGGCACACATGACGGCTGATTACGAGACAACGCGCAGGGCGCTCGAAGCGGGTGCTTCCCAGATTACGCATCTTTACAACGCAATGCCGGGATTTCATCACCGGGAACCGGGACCGATTGGGGCGGCCGCGGACGATCCTTCCTGCATGGTAGAACTGATCTGCGACGGCATCCATATTCATCCGGCAGTGGTGCGCGCTACATTTCGGCTTTTTGGCGAGGAGCGCGTCATCCTGATCAGCGACAGCCTGCGGGCATGCGGAATGCCGGACGGCGAGTATGAATTGGGCGGCCAGCATTTTCAGGTCAGACAAAAACGTGCCACCCTCCCGGATGGGACGCTGGCGGGTTCCGCCTCCAACCTGATGGACTGCCTGCGCGCAGCTGTGAAAACGATGGGTATCCCTCTTTCGAGCGCCGTCCGCGCGGCTGCGGTCAACTCTGCAAAAGTGGTGGGGATCTTTGACGAATATGGAAGTCTGGAGCCTGGAAAGTACGCGAATCTGGTGATACTCGATCAGGAGCTTTGCGTTCGAGAAGTGTATATTCATGGGCAGAGGAATAAGAAAAACGAATAGTATTCAGAACGATAGAAGATGGGCAGGAGACGAAAAAACGGTCCCCTGCCCATTTGATATTTGTTACTCTATTTCTTGCTCGATGGTTACCTGTGACTCCGGTTCTATTCCCGCGAAGCAACGAGCCAAGTAGCCGGAGCCATAAGGTATCCACCGGCAAGCCGGTCCCCCTTATGGCATAGCTTGCACGGATATTTGGCGACTGCCGCGAGGGTCAAATACCCCGATGCTTGCATTGTCACAAATTTGATGCCTCGTATGCTTACTTCGGGGTATTTGACTTTGTTTCCTGCGGCATCTGCCATGCGTGATGGTCGGTGTGCAGCAGCTCATGCGCTTTGTGTGAGAGCGGCGCTCCGAGGTAATCCTGGTAGCACTGCTTCACGGCCGGGTTTTCATGCGAGTAGCGCAGCTGGTTGATTTTGTCCAGACCGTAGAGCACGTCGCACCGGTCAGAGGCACGCTCTTCGCCGTCCTTGATCGGCTGTCCGCCGCCTCCGGCGCAGCCGCCCGGACAGGCCATGACTTCTACAAAGTGATAGCTCACATCTCCTCTGCGGAGCGCTTCGATCAGCTTACGGGTGTTTCCGAGTCCGCTGACGACCGCAACCTTCAGCTGGGTTCCGGCAAGGTTGAATTCCGCTTCTTTCCAGCCATTCATTCCTCTTACCTTTTTGAAGGAATCCGGATCCGGGTTCCTTCCGGTGACCAGATAGTAGGCGCTGCGCAGGGCGGCTTCCATGACGCCTCCGGTCGCACCGAAGATTACGCCGGCACCGGAGCCGACGCCGAGAGGCATGTCGAATTCCTCCTCAGGCAGCATTTCCGGGCGGATCTGTTCCGCGCGGATCAGGCGGTCGACCTCGCGGGTGGTCAGCACCACATCAACATCCGGGACGAGAGGCTTTTCTTCTGAGGCATTTTGGCGAAGGCCGGAGCCGGACTTTTCAGCAGCTGACGCTGCCGCTTCACCCTGCGGTACAGAATCATTTGCCTGCTCCATCCGGCTTACGCGCGCGCCGTCATTCATCCCCGGAATCGCGCACTCATGCTTCTTTGCCACGCAGGGCATGATGGAGATGCAGTAAATCCTGGATGGGTCTACACCGAGCAGCTTGGCATAGTAGGACTTTGTGATCGCGCCGAACATCTGCTGCGGTGATTTCGCCGTGGAGAGCTGGTCGACCATGTCCGGATACTGCGATTTGAGAAAACGCACCCATCCGGGGCAGCAGGAGGTAAAAAGCGGAAACCTTTCGGGAGTGCCTGCCGGTTCACCGGTTTTGCCGGATGTTTCAGCTTTGGCAGTCGACTGCTCCGCGGAATCCGTGTGTTTACAGACATCTTGTTCTGCAGAATCCATGTGCTCACAGGCTTCCTGCGCGGCAGCCCTCTTGATTTTCTCAATCAGCTCGCTTCCTTCTTCCATAATGGTCAGGTCGGCGCTGAAATTGGTGTCGAAAATATAGTCAAAGCCCATCTGCCGCAGGGCGGCTACCAGGCGTTTTGCGGTGGCGAATTCCGGGGAGAGACCAAAGGCTTCGCCCCAGGCCGCGCGCACGGCGGGAGCGATCTGCACGACGGTGATTTTTTCCGGATCCGCGAGGGCATCCAGCACCCGGTCCGTGTCGTCCCATTCGCGGAGGGCGCCTACCGGGCAGTGGGTGATGCACTGACCGCAGAGAGCGCAGTCGGATTCCTTAATCATCCGGTTCTGGGAGACGTCCACAGTTGTCCTGGAGCCGGTGCCGGAGACGTCCCAGATGTGCATGCCCTGCACCTTGTCACAGATCTGTACGCAGCGCATGCATTTGATGCATTTTCTGGCGTCGCGGACCAGCGGGAAACGCTTCGGCCATTCGAACTTCGGCACTTTCTTGCGGAAGGGAAGCTCGACAATGCCCAGATCGTTCGCAATCGTCTGCAGGGTGCAGTTGCCGCTGCGGACGATTGCGAACGATCTGGCTGTCATGCTGAGAAATGATCAGCTCGACGGTGTTGCGGCGGCTTTCGCGCACCTTGGGACTGTTTGTATGTACAACCATTCCTTCCCAGACCTGATTGTTGCAGGCGGCAACCAGTTTCGCGCAGCCTTCAACCTCAACCACGCAGACGCGGCAGGCACCGATGCTGTTGATATCCTTCAGATAGCAGAGGGTGGGAATATGGATGCCGACCGATCTGGCAGCATCGAGGATGGTGGAACCGTCCTGCACCTTGTATTGTTTTCCATTGATTGTCACGTTTACCATTGCTCGGTCCTCCCTCCTTTGAATGCTCCGTAGCCGAAGTGGTCGCACCGCAGGCACCGGCGTGCCTCCTGATTGGCTTCTTCACAGGTCATGCCGCACTCGACGGGCTCGAAATCCTTCGCCCGGTCGGAGGCCTGACGCTCTTTGAGATTGATGCGGGCGCAGTTCTTCCGGTCATCCAGGCGCACTTGCGGAAGCTCTACGTCTGCGGAGATCAGATGCTGATACCCGAGAAATTCATCAATATTCGCCGCCGCCACCTTGCCCGCCGCGATGGCGCGGATTACAGTCGCAGGACCCGTCACACAGTCGCCTCCGGCAAATACGCCCGTGAGATCCTTTGCGTTTACCCCGCTCCAGTTTAAGGCCTCGATGACACCGCGTTTCACAGGAATGCCCTGTTTTTCAAAGGCTCTGGAATCAATGCCCTGTCCGATGGCTACCAATACGATGTCGCAGGGGAGCCGTACCTCGTCGTTAGAGGAATTGACCGGCGTCGGCCGTCCGTTTTTCATCGGTCCGATGATTTGCGGCTGTACCCAGAGAGCCGCGACATTTCCGTCGGCGTCCTTTTCAATGCGAAGCGGCGCGTGCAGATCCAGAAGTTCGCAGCCTTCCTCAATGGCTCCCTCGACCTCTTCCGGCATGGCGGTCATATCGACAGACCTTCTCCGGTAGGCGATGCGCACGCGGCTCGCACCGAGACGCACGGCCGAGCGGGCCACATCCATCGCTACATTTCCGCCGCCGATCACGATGATGCTCTTGCCGGTGAAATCGGGCATTTCGTTGTCACCGATCCCGCGCAGCAGCTCTACCGCAGAAATCACGCCCTTCGCGTCCTCACCCTCGATGCCGATTTTACGGTCGGTGTGCGCACCGATTGCGATGTAAACGGCGTCGTATTCTTTTCTCAAATCTACGATGCTCGGATTTTCACCGACGGTTACGTTTGTTTTTACAGCGATCCCAAGGCTTAAAAGCTGGTTGATTTCCCAGTCAAGCTCTTCGCGCGGCAGACGGTAATTCGGAATGCCGTAGCGCAGCATGCCGCCCAGCTGTTTTCTCTGCTCGAAAATCGTTACCTTATGGCCCATCAGCGTCAGATAATATGCCGCACTGATGCCTCCGGGGCCTCCGCCGATGACGGCGACTTTTTTGCCGGTCGACGCCGCGGGAACCGGGAGCGGCACTTCACCCGCGTGATCCACGGCGAAACGCTTCAGACCGCGGATATTGACCGGATCGTCAATCAATGTCCGGCGGCAGCGCACTTCGCAGGGATGCTCGCAGATCCGTCCGCAGACGGCAGGGAGCGGATTGTCCTTGCGGATCAGCCGCACTGCGTCGCCATAGCGGCCTTCCGCCACCAGCGCGACATAGCCGGGGATGTCCACCCCGGCCGGACACTGTGATACGCAGGGAACCGGCTGGTAGAGCTCGCATTTGCACCGATGGCGCAGCACGTGCTCTTCAAAATCGTCGCGGAAGCCGCGCAGGCCTTTGAGGACGATGTTGGCTGCCTCATAGCCGATGGCACAGTCCGCGGAATAAAAGATGTTCTGCGCTGTCTTTTCAATCAGGTCGATGGTCTCCAGAGTCCCTTTGCCATCCAGCACCATCTCCAGCAGATCCTGCAGCTGCCCCAGGCCGATGCGGCAGGGAACACATTTTCCGCAGGACTGCGCGTGGCACATTTTCAGAAAAGACGCGGCCAGATCCACCGGGCACAGGCCTGGCGGGCTGGCGCTGATCCGCCGCTCCAGATCCTTGTAGAGTGATTCTACCGTCGTCTGGGCTTTGTTGTTCGTGATGATGCTCAGTCTGCTCATCAATACTCACTCCTTTCGGTTCGCTTTGACTAATCTATAAAAAAACCAGGAGAGAATCGCTCCCCCCTGGCCCCAACTTCTCTTGTACCTTAACACCTCCTGGTTTTTCTGTCAAGAGATACAAAAATTTTCAGTTTTGAGGAGAAAATCTGATAAAAATAACGGGACAGTCTGCTGCCTGGATTCTGATTCGGACTGAAATAATACTGATTTTTTAGAATGCGGTTTTTTAAACCGAATGCTTTTAAACTGAATGGCTGCATTTTTGAAAAAATATATAGATAATATAGTTGAACTGTGTTATACTAAAGCGCATGAACGCAGGTGTGAAGAAAGGGGGAAATAAATGCATGGAAGTATCACAGACCGCCAGATTTCACAAGACAATGGTTCCAGCAGAAGAGGCAATAAATGCTTTACAGCGAAAACTGGATGATGCCATTGATGACATGGAGCAGGGCAGAGTTCAGACAATTGAAGATGCATGGGAGGAAATAGATTCTATTTAGGCAATGTTTACACGATGGAGAACATTATGGGTTATCCAAAATATAAAGTAGTGATTGCCAGAAGTGGCAAAGAGGACATTGCACAAAAGAAGAAGTATATTATTCAGCATTTTAAATATCGAGAATATGCGGAAAATTATTCACAGATGATAAAGGAAGCAGCCCAAAAGCTTAAAACGATGCCGTCCGGATACATGTATTCGGGCTTTCAGTACAGGGGCTACAATATATACATGAAGTCGGTAAATGGACATATTTTGTTTTATACGGTGAATGAGGACAGCGCGACAGTTACTTTGCTTAGAGTATTACAGGATGATATGATTGGCAAGGGATAATAAAGCAATGGATCCAGAGAAATACATAAAAGCTTAGCTTTTCCTGGCAGCAAGCCAGAACCGTCATTTAACGAAACGGCCATTTATATAGAAATTAATTCAGAACAATCCCGAATCGCCTTTTTAAGCGGCGATTCGGGATTTTGCGTTTCTTTTCTGTGGAAATCCGTGAAAAAGAATCGTATCATAAAAACGCTGACAAAAATAAGGAATAAAAACACAGAATGCCTATTGACATACTAGGAAAAGCGTGCTAAGATGGCTCCAGTTCAAGAACAGAGAACGGCTTCGGCCACTCCATCCCAATTTTATTAATAATAGAAGAAAGGAACCAGGAAAAATGAGCGAATACAGATTTGAGACCCTTCAGCTTCACGTAGGACAGGAGCAGGCAGACCCGGCGACCGACGCGAGGGCGGTGCCGATTTATCAGACGACCTCTTATGTATTTCACAATTCCGAGCATGCGGCGGCACGCTTTGGCCTGACAGACGCAGGGAATATTTACGGACGCCTGACCAATTCCACACAGGACGTGCTGGAAAAAAGGCTGGCGGCGCTGGAAGGCGGCGTTGCGGCGCTGGCAGTGGCTTCCGGCGCGGCGGCTATTTCCTACACTATCCAGGCACTGGCGCAGGCCGGGGAGCACATTGTCGCGCAGAAGACCATCTATGGCGGCAGTTATAATCTGCTGGCGCACACCCTCCCGCAGTACGGGATTTCCACCACCTTTGTGGACGCGCACAACCTTGCTGAGGTCGAGGCTGCGATTCAGGAGAACACCAAAGCGGTTTACCTGGAGACCCTGGGCAATCCGAACAGCGATATCCCGGATATCGACGCGATTGCCGCGATAGCGCATAAGCATGGCCTGCCGCTGGTGATCGACAATACCTTCGGCACACCCTATCTGATCCGGCCGATTGAGCATGGCGCGGACATCGTCGTCCACTCCGCGACTAAGTTTATCGGCGGCCACGGCACGACACTCGGAGGCATTATCGTGGACTCCGGAAACTTTGACTGGAAGGCTTCCGGGAAATACGCGCCGATCGCGGCGGCGAATCCCAGCTATCATGGGGTTTCTTTCGTAGACGCGGCTGGTCCGGCAGCGTTTGTCACCTATATTCGTGCGATTCTTCTGCGGGATACTGGTGCAACGATCTCTCCATTCAATGCCTTTTTGCTTCTGCAGGGAGTGGAGACGCTTTCCCTGCGGCTGGAGCGTCATGCGGAGAATACCAAAAAGATCGTGGAATACCTGGCGGAGCATCCGCAGGTAGAAAAGGTCAATCACCCATCGCTGCCGGAGCATCCGGATCACGAGCTGTACCAGAAATATTTTCCGAACGGCGGAGCCAGTATTTTCACCTTTGAGATCAAGGGCGGCCAGGAGGAGGCGTGGAAGTTTATTGACAATCTGGAAATCTTCTCCCTGCTGGCAAATGTGGCGGACGTCAAGAGCCTGGTGATCCACCCTGCCACCACGACCCACTCCCAGCTCTCTGCGGAAGAGCTCCTGGATCAGGGGATCCGGCCGAACACGATTCGTCTCTCTATCGGCACCGAGCATGTAGATGATCTGATCGCGGATCTGGAAAAAGGGTTCGCGGCGGTGCGCGGATAAGGTTATTTCTGCCAATGACAGGAACAGGATATCGGTTGTTTTTCGGGGCTCCTATTGTGTTCCCTGTCAATGGCGGAGAGCGTAGTACCGGATGATTTACAGACTGAAAAACAGATATGATAACAAAAGCGAGTATGATAATGAAAGCGGGAAAGTCAGGTGTTCTGACATTCCCGCTTCTTTGGGTGCGTCTGGCGGGCGCACGTTATAGATATTCCTGTTCCTCTTACGCAGGCATTTCAGCCTCTATTTTGCGTACCTCGTCGATGGACATATTTTGATACACTGCAATTTTTTCAACAGGCAGTTTGTCCTGCAGCATTTGGATCACCGCCTCTGCTTTTTCTTTCGCATGATTCAATTCCGCCTGCGCAATTCCCTCTTTCAGACCTTCTTCGCGACCTTCTTTCAGACCTTCTTCCCGACCTTCTTCGCGACCCTCTTCATGGCCGTCCTCTTTTCCGAGCTTATACAATTTTTCCGCTTCAGCACACATCAGCTCGTAGCCCCCTTTCTCTCGTTTTAAATACCGTACCCGTTTTGATAATCCACCCTGACTCATATCGTCAGGATCCGCAGTTTTAAAATACCGCATCATTTTAGCTATGGCACTGCCATCATCTACTTCAGCATTAACATAAATGATATGGCTCCCGTCATCATATGAAATGGCTGTTTCGCCCGTGCCAAGTGTTTTTTCAACCTTGTATACGGCCTTCCCGGCATGCCATAGATCCGTTTCACTGATATAAATGACATATTCATCAGGCAGTTCGTCATATTCCAAACCCTTGTCCAGGCTGCTTTTGTCAATCATGGAACTGTAAAATCTTGTCCGCCTCGCATGATCAACGGTGTCTCTTCTCTGAATCTCCACGTTTAGAAGTCTGCCCAGACTATCCTGGGCGAAGACATCCAGAATGGAGTCTTTTGCGGTTAAATTCAAAAGACGGTACTGTCCTTTGACCGCGACTACGTTCAGGTCGCTAATGCCCAATATGGTGCGGAGCACATGCTGGCATGCTTCCACGTCCTCCAGAGCGATAGAGACGAAAGTGTCGCTAAGCAGATTGGAATTCCGTATATTGTCTGCACTTTTTCTGATGGCCTCTATACGGCTCTGCTGCTTTGCTGCTATGGTTGTCTCCAAAAGAATCACCTCCGTAGATAGCGGCGGCTCTTTTATGATGATCATGTTTGACCTAAGGGAAGACAAGGAACGCTGTTTGTTAATTTGTCTTGCTTCCTGCTCGCAACTTCGTTGCTCGTTGACCCTCGAAATTTCCTGGCGCAAGCACCGTAAATTTCTTCTGGTCACCTTCCTACTCGCAACTTCGTTGCTCGTTGACCCTCGAAATTTCCTGGCGCAAGCGCCGCAAATTTCTTCTGGTCACATTATAGGTAAAAACATATCATTTCGCAAGAGCCGCTTTTTTGTTTTATAAAATTTTATGCTTGAATATTATCATATTATGGTGTATAATGCAATATAAAATATATAATATCACTCATTAAGTTTGAACATATTTTTAAAACCACAAATTTTTGCATAGCGTGTTTTATACGTACAAGATGGATCGGTGTATACCGCATTACTATTTTTATGAACAGGGTCTACGAAACTACGAAAAACTTTACGAAAATTTACGAAACTATAGGCAGCGCTAAAGAATAAAAACTTTTCGCAATAAAAATACTTGTATTTTCCCACAA
>JAJBVE010000237.1 GCA_020859995.1 Clostridiales bacterium | reverse complement strand
AAATCAATCCTTCCCGAGTATAAATCATTGTATAAAAAATTGCAATCCTGTAAAATGAAAAACGGATAGTTTGTATAAAATTACAAAAGACTGATTGGCCTGACAGGAATTTTTCATCAGAAATGCCTGAAGGAATCCTTGCAGGCTGAGAATGGTTGTATTTTATACAGATAATTGCTTTCATAGCTTTGCCCCTGATATCAGGGAAAACAGAAGGAAAATTCTAAGAAAGGAGAAGCTATCCGGAAAACCTGCGTTGGTCTGTCTGCAGATGATTTTTGGATAGCGGGGACACAAAATGAAAAAGAAGATGAGACGCATTCTTGCAGCGGCGACATCGGCAGCCATGGTGCTGGGAGCTCTTCCCGGATCTATGACCGCGCTGGCTGCGGATGACACGGTCGCTTATCTGACCTTTGCTGACAGTGCGTGGACGACACAGTACTGGTATGATGGCAATGAGTATGAGGGCGTGACAGCGACTACGGCCCAGGTGGACGGCTACGGCCAGTACACGGTAGCACTGGAGTTTGAGACAGCTGCAGCAGACATTACATTCTTTGATGTAGAGATCGCGAACGGCGAGGCTGCCTACCCGGACAGCTTTATGACGATTGATTCTGTAAAGATTAACGGCGAAGAGGTCGAAGTTGGCGCAACCTATACCAGCAGCGACAATGGTACAGACACCCGGACGAATCTGTATAATTCCTGGGTAAGCGAGGTTACCGAAGGCCGCACAGCTGACGGCGAGGTCGGCGATGCGACTGCGACACCGGTTGACGCGGCGGCGTACACGGATATTTCTTCTATTGAAGTGACTTTTACGCTTGGAGACGGTGTAGCGTTCGGCGGCGCGTCTGAGGACGGCACTGTTGAGGCAGAGCCGCTTCCGGAAGAAGGCACGACCGCTTATCTGAGCTTCGCTGACAATAACTGGGGCGACGCGCAGTACTGGTTTGACGGCAATGAATATGCGGTGACGGCGACCAACGCGACGGTGACTGGCTATGGTCAGTATACGGTAGCTCTTGACTTTACCGGGACAGAGGCTGGTTCCGCGGCGGATATCGCGTTCTTTGATGTTGAGATCGCCGGCGGCGAGCGTTATTTCCCTAATTGCTTTATGACCATTGATTCCGTTGTGATCAACGGTGAAGAGGTTGCGGTCGGCGCGACCTACACATCCTCAGACGACGGCGAAGCAACCCGTACCAATCTGTACAACTCATGGGTAAGCGAGGTATCGGAAGGCCGTACCGCTGACGGCGAGGTTGGCGACGCGACTCCGACACCGGTCGATGTGACTGACCTGACCGATATCGAGACGATTGAGGTTACCTTTACCCTTGGCGACGGTGTGGCGTTCGGCGCTTCTGACGAAGAGACGGAAATCCCGACCGAGTTTACAGCATTCCTGATGTTCTCGGACGGCAACAACTGGGAGAATTATAACCAGGGCGTAGGCAATGAGTGTGAAGTTTACGGCGATGGCATCTACGAAGTAAGCCTTACTGCTGAGCAGTGCGGCGCGACTGCGCAGGCCGAGCCGGATGAGACCGCGGTCGTATTCCTGGTGGATATTACAGATCTCGGCACCGCAATGGTGGCTGCCGGCACCTTAAGCGAGGCAGATGATGAGAGCCTGACTGTGACAGACGCAGTTGTGAAGGTTGCGGTTTATGTGGACGGTGAGCGCGTAGCTTCCAAGAGCGACAATATTGTCCTTGGCGATATCGAGGGCAACGGCAGACTGCGTATTGACCTTCTGAATGTATACGACGGATCCGGCACAGACGCGAACCCGGTTGTCCAGGCTGCGCTTCTGACACCGGCAGAAGAGATCAAGGTTGTGTTCTCGATTTCCGGTACAGGACTGAATTCTGATGCGGATACCGATCTGGAGGCTTATCTGACAGAGGCTGGATATTGATATCCTGCAGTTTGGGCCTGAATAGAATATTTATGTGAAATAAAGTGAAAGCCGGAGGGCATTCCGATGCGTTCCGGCTTTTACTGCACAGTGCCGGATAAGGAATTCGCCGACTGCGTCGGCAATCCTTGTGGCATATCGCGCAGTCAGACAGGGGAGGGATAATTCCCTGTCTGATCAGGAGTATTTCGCATAAACGGGAAAAATATGCATCGTGAGAACGGCGCAGTATGAAAAAGGGATGAAAAGATTATGGAAGAGAGTTTGGTTAAACCGCAGGAAACGGAGAAAAGGGATTTTTTGTCAATCGTCACCCGGGTGCTTACGTTGATCGCGGTTTTTCTTTTGTTTATTCCGGGAGCCAATCCAACGAAAATCAGCGGCCTGATCAGCAAGAACATTTCCCTGTTTACCGCCGGTGTGTCTTATTCGAGTCTTATCAACGGCTCGGAACGGGCCATCCGTATGGAATGGGTGAATAAAAGCACCTATCAGATGCTGTACGCCATGGCGCTTTTGATGCTGATCGGCATTGCACTGATTGGCGCCGGCGCGTGTATGTCTCTGGGAAATCGGAAGCTGAAGAATATGGGATCCGTGTTTTCGGTGATTGGCTCCGCGGTTGCGGTAGCGGCAAACCTTGGCATCTATCCCTGCTATCAGCAGTTTTGTGCTTCTGAGCGTCTGGAAAAGGTGGAACCCTCTTTTCCGGCCGGGTTTTACATTTTTCTGGTGATGGATATCATCATTCTGGTTTTGTCTCTGGTGGTTCTGATTCGGCAGCCAAAAGCGGAGAAAGGCGAAAAATGTGCGATGGAGGCCAAATACAGGCTGTTCCTGATGCTTCTGCCATTTCTGATGCTGGCTTTTGTGTTCTGCTATCTGCCCCTTTGGGGCTGGCGCTACGCGTTCTTTGACTATAATTCCGGCGAGACGCTTTCCATGGATAAGTTTGTGGGCTTTAAGTGGTTCACGTATCTGTTCCAGAACGCGGCAACCAGAAGGGATATCATTCAGGTGATGCGCAACACACTGGTCATGAGCGGCCTGAATATCGCTACCAGCTGGGTACCGATGTTTTTTGCTATTTTCCTGAACGAGATACGCAGCAAAAAATTCAGACGGTTTGTCCAGACAGTTACGACGATCCCGAATTTTATCAGCTGGGTTCTGGTGTATGCGATCGCGCTGGCAATCTTTTCAACGGACGGCTTTATCAATACCTTTGCCATGAGCATGGGCTGGATTACAGAAGGGACGAATTACCTGATGGGCAATTCGTTCACCTGGCTGAAAATGCTGGCCTGGGGCATGTGGAAGGGTGTTGGCTGGAGCGCGATCATCTACATAGCAGGTATTTCCGGTATTGATCAGCAGCTCTATGAAGCGGCCATCGTGGACGGAGCCGGCCGGTTCCAGAAGATGCGCTATGTGACCCTGCCCGGACTGCTGCCGACCTACTGCGTGATGCTGCTGATGGCCGTGGCGGGTATCCTGAGCAATGGTATGGACCAGTACCTGGTATTCTCCAACGCGACGAACAGCTCGACGATCCGCGTGCTTGACCTGTATGTATATCAGCTGGGCATCGTCAGCGGCAGCATTCCGCTTTCCACAGTTGTGAGTATGGCCAAGTCAATTATCAGCGTGATTCTGCTGTTCAGCGCGAACGGCATCTCGAAGGCCATCCGCGGCGAGAGCATTGTATAGAAAGGAGGGACGGTTATGGCAATGACAGAGCAGGAGAAGCTGGACGCGAAAGCGGAAAAGCTTTACTATAAAAAGCAGGCGCACCAAAAGAAAAAAATAAAAATGAAGCCGGGCGACGTCCTCTTTGAGATTGTTGACCACCTGTTCTTTCTGGTGTTCTCGTTTACCTGTATTTTCCCGTTTTACTATATTTTTATTAACACCATTTCGGACAATACACTGGTGCAGAAGGGCCTGATCAACTTTATCCCGCGCGGGATCAATATCTCAAACTATCTTGCGCTAAGAAATGTCAATGAGCTGGGGACCGCATTTATTGTTTCTGTGAGCCGGACAGTGATCGGCACGACGCTGATGGTTATGGCCTCCGCGCTGGTGGGGTATCTGGTGACGAAGGATGAAATGTGGCACAGAAAGTTCTGGTACCGCGCTCTGGTGATCACCATGTATTTTAACGCAGGCACGATTCCGATTTACATGAACATGGTTATGCTCGGCCTGACCAACAATTTTCTGGTTTATATTATTCCGGCGATTGTCCAGCCGTATAATATCATTCTGGTGAAAACCTACATCGAGTCGATTCCGTCAGAGCTTGAGGAGAGTGCCTTTATCGACGGCGCGTCCTTTATGAAGGTATTCCGGACGATCATCTGGCCGCTTAGCAGGCCGATCCTTGCCACGATCGCGATTTTTGGCGCAGTGGGGCACTGGAATTCCTTTACGGATTCCCTGATGTATATGCAGAACGCGCCGGAATTGTTTACCCTGCAGCACAGACTGTATACCTATCTGAATACAGCGTCAAACCTGCAGTCGCTTATGAATACGAGCGGCACTGCCGCGGCATCCGCGATGGCTACCGTACTGAATTCAAAGGTAATCAAGTATACGATTTCGATGGTAACGATTATTCCGATCCTGATAGTATATCCGTTTATGCAGCGCTATTTTGAGGAAGGCATCATGCTGGGCGCGGTAAAAGGATAAATATAAAAATAACAAAGAAATGGAGGGCAATCATTTGAGAAAGAAAGCACTTGCGAAAAAAGCGGCTGCTGCTTTGCTGGCGGCGGCGATGGTGATGGCTTCCCTGACCGGCTGTGGTTCATCATCAAAAGATTCTACAGATGACACGACAACAGAGGCTGTGACAGAAGCTGTGACCGAGGAAGCTACGGACGCTGTGACGGAAGCCGAGACCGACGCGGTGGAAGAAACGGATGCTGCAGAGGATGAGACCGAAGCGGCGGAAGAGGAGACGGACGCTGCAGAGGATGAGACCGAAGCAGCAGAGGATGAGACCGAAGCAGCAGAGGATGAGACCGAAGCGGCAGAAGCTGAGACGGACGCAGCAGAGGATGAGACCGAAGCAACGGAAGCGGAGACAGACGCTGCAGAGGAAGAAACGGATGCAGCTGATGAATCGGCGGATGCAGGTTCTGATGATGCTTCCGCATCGGCGGCAGCTATTGGTACGACAGATTCGGCTCCAGACGGTTATGAGCTGACGGATGTATCGGAGTATTCAAACGAGTTTTATATCCCGGATGAGACGGTCACTTTGACAGTGTACAGCCAGACCGCGAACTATTCCGGTATTATGACCGGCTGGATGGCGGATCTTCTGAAGGAGAAATTCAATGTGGAGCTGAATATCATCCCGGATTCGGACGGTGTGTTTGATACCCGTATGCAGAGCGGTGAGCTGGGCGATATCATTATTCTGGGCAGCTCAGATGATTATTCCCGCGCGGTAGAGAATGGCCTGCTTTTTGACTGGGAGGAGGACGATATCCTTGCGGATTACGGCACCTACATTCAGGATCATATGTCGGATGCTCTGGAACAGAACCGCAGCCTGAACGAGGATGGAGCAATCCATGGCTATGGTCATGATGTGGCGACCTCCAGTGAGGACCACGCGAGCTTCTTCTACTCCTGGGATATTCGCTGGGATCTGTACGCAGAGCTTGGATATCCGGAGGTGAATGATCTGGATGATCTGGTGGATCTGTTTATCGCAATGAAGGAGATTTGCCCGACGGATGACAACGGGAACCAGACCTATGCGGTTTCTCTGTGGCCGGACTGGGACGGCGATATGGTTATGTATGTGAAATCCATGGCGACTGCTTATTATGGATATGATGAGCTGGGCGTAGGCCTTTATGACCCGGAGACCGGCGATTATTATGACTGCCTTGACACAGACGGTCCGTATCTGCAGATGCTGAAGTTCTTCAATACGCTGTACCGTGAAGGACTTCTGGACCCGGATTCCATGACACAGACTTATGAAACCATGATCGCGAAGGTGCAGAACGGCGGTACCTTCTTCTCCATCTTCAATTATTCCGGTTCTCTCGGGTACAATTCCGAGGAGCATCAGGCAGAAAACAAGCTGATGATGTCTCTGGTGCCGACCGAGGCGAGTCCGATCGTGTACGGTCTCTCTACCCTTGGCAGCACAAGAATCTGGGCGATCGGCGCGGATGCGGAATATCCGGAGCTTTGCATGGAAATCATCAATTATTTCTCCACTCCGGAAGGCAGAATGACGATGGAATATGGTCCGGAAGGTCTCATGTGGTACTATGATGAAGACGGATATACACATTTTACGACTTTGGGTCTGTCCTGCTACTATGACAAGACGACCGAGATCGGCAATGGCTACTCCGGAAGCTTCCAGGATGGTACACTTCAGATCAACAACACGACCTGGGCTCTGGATGCGGAAAACCTGGATTCCAACGGCGAAACCTTCAACTGCCTGAACTGGGCAAGCTTCTCCGAGGATCCGACCTGCGATACCGAGGCGGACTGGCGCGAGTACACTGGATTCAACACAACGGACAATTATATGGAATCCGGCAATTATACCTTAAGCCCGGCAAGCGCCTATGTGGCGAGCGCGAAGTCTACCGAGCTGAAGACGACCTGGGCGCAGGTGACAACCTGCATTACCGAGGGCAGCTGGAACGCGATCTACGCGGAGAGTGATGAGGAATACAATTCCATCGTCAGCCAGATGATCGTGCAGGCGAGAAGCTACGGCTACGCGGACTGCGTGGAATGGTCCCAGAATGAGGCAGCGATTCGCAAGGCAGCTGAGGATGAGACAACTGGCGCTGCAGAATAAATGCAGCACAGGCTGTTTTTACTGGAACAGCAGAGTAAATTGTAAAAAAGTCAGGAAAGGCTGTGGGAAACTCACAGCCTTTCTTTAAAAGCGCAGGGCCGGGCAAAGAGTTTAGCGGCTAGAGGCTGCACTCTTATGGCATGCCGCCTGGGCGGGCAGGAGACGATGAAAGCCGCGCAAGTAAAAATCGCTGCGCGATTGGCGCGGTACCGTTCTCGATTCGCTTCGCAAATCGGAACATTGCCTGCGTCCATACTCGCAAGCGAGTACGGACATACGATAGCCGCCTTCTGCTCGATCAGCTTTGAAAAATAAGAAGGAATACGAGATGAGTTTTTTCAGCACGGAGGGCGGTCTTTACAAATTTATGAGCCGCCTGTTTCAGATTGTAAAATTGAATCTGCTCTGGCTGCTGTGCAGTCTCCCGATTGTGACAATGGGAGCCGCATCCATAGCGGTGTACAGTATTACGCTCAAAATGGTGGATGAGCAGGAAGGCTATATCGCAAAGCCGTTTTTTAAGGCATTTCGCGAAAACCTGAAGCAGGGAATCATACTGGAGGTCATCACAGTAGTCTGTGTTTACGCGATTTATTTGGATTTTCAGCTTTTTCATGCGATCGAAGACAATCCGATCATTTTTTTGTTTATCGGGATTCTCTCGGCAATCGTGTGCTTCCTTGCCCTTCTATACGCCTATCCGCTTGCGGCCAGGTATGAGAACCGGATTTCCAGAACTTTGAAGAACTCTTTTGATATTGCCGTGCGCTTTCCCGGCAGAACGGTGATGCTTACGCTTATTCTGGCCGTGGAATTTGTGATTATGTTCTGGAATTCAACGACGCTGTTCTTTGCGATTCTGATAGGACCGACTTGTGTGATGTTTACGATCAGCGGCTTTGCCCGGTACTTCTTCCGGGTGCTGGAAAAGGAGCCCGGGGCAGTGAGCAATCCGGAAGATCTGGAGGATTGAGGGAGATTTGACAGATGAAAAAGATAAGAAGATTTTTTGCGGCAATGATTTTTCTCCTGCTGGGATGCCTGCAGGGGAATGCGGCTGTGCATGGTCTGGCGGCGGAATCCTCCCGCCCGATGCGTTCGCTCAGCGCTGAGGAGATTGTTGCAGAGATGGGCACTGGCTGGAACCTTGGCAATACAATGGACGGGCATACGGGATTTACGCCGGGAGAGACCACCTGGCAGAGCGTGGTGACCACGAAAGAACTGATCACGGCGATTCATGACATGGGATTTAATACTGTCCGCATTCCGGTGACCTGGGGAACGATGATCGATGATGAAAATGATTTTCAGATTGATGAAAAATGGATGAGCCGCGTGCAGGATATTGTGGATTACGCGGTTTCACAGGATATGTACGTCATTATTAATATCCACCACGATGGGGCAGAGCAGACCGGCTGGCTGCGCGTAGCCTCGGAGGACGTGGACTATGTCGATGAAAAATTTGCGGCGGTCTGGGCACAGATTGCGGAAGCCTTTCGTGACTACGATGAGCACCTGATTTTTGAATCCATGAATGAAGTCAAGGATGACGATGATACGACCGCCGGTATTTTGCGGGATTATGAGCGGATCAATGAGCTGAATCAGATCTTTGTGGACACGGTGCGTGCCACCGGCGGAAACAATGCCGGACGCTGGCTTTCCGTGCCCGGACGTTATACGAACATTGATTCTACGACGAATGAAAGCTACGGCTTTACCCTCCCGGAGGACAGCGCGGAGGGCCGCCTTTTTGTCTCCGTTCATTATTATGATTATTCTTTCGGTCTGGTAGAAACCACCGGAAAGACCACATTTTCCTATGAAAACGCGGAGGATCTGGCGAAGGATATTGAAAAACTCTATGAATCGTTTACTTCGCAGGGAATTCCGGTCATTATGGGAGAATATGGCTGTATCAATAAGGACAATGCTTCTGAGAGAGCATATCATCTGGAGGTGGTAAACCGCCTCTGCGCACAGAACGGAATCGTGCCCGTATACTGGGATCAGGGCTGGTATGACCGCAGCGAGTCGCCGGATTACAGCTTTGCACTGATAGACCGGGATACGCTGGAAATCATTGACAAGGAAGTTACCGATGCCATTTTCCGCGGCTATTATGTGGAAGGGGATACGGATCTTTCAGATATTGAAAAGTCCCCGGAGATTACTGAGATTTCATCAATTTCTTCGGATACGCATGGAGTTTCACTGAAAATTGGCGAGGAGACATCTTTTTTGGTGAAAACAGTTCCGGAAAGTACCAATGATGTTGTGCTCTGGACCACTTCTGACGCGGCGGTGGCGACTGTCTCGGCGGGTCATGTGATTGCCAAAGGGATTGGCCAGGCACAGATTACGGCTTATGCGCAGAGCGGGAGCGCGGAGTATACGTTTTTCGTGACAGTGACTGCGGATGAAAACGCGTCAGGAACGGTCACCATGCAGACAGATGAAATAGTGCGCCTGTTCTCCGCTCAGGATGAGGATACAGATTCAGAGGAAACGGATGATGCCGCTGCCAAAGTAGCCGATGAGGAAACTTTCAACACAGACGGTACGGAAAAAATCTGCATGAATGTGGGAGATTATTTCTTCCTGTCGGATTTTGTCAGCCTGAGAGTGGAAAATGGAAAAGACGCGGAATATGTATGCTATCACTCAGACAATGAGTCCGTCGCGACGGTTTCAACGACAGGAAAGGTACTGGCTGTCGGAACAGGCACGGCGAACATCATGGTTACCGCGTCATCTGGATCCGAGGTGTCCATTCTCGTATCTGTGAAGGAAACTGCGGCAGAAAAAGTGTTGACACTCGCGTTGAATGTATATTACAATGACGATGCGCTGGGATACTACAGCAATGAGTATGGCAACGCGATTTCTGTGGAAGAAGACGGACAGTATACTCTTATCTTTGACTGCGCGGAGGATTTATCAGGCTCGGCTGTTTCCGCTGGTGTCGTGGGGCTTAACAATCTGACAGCGATCTACATCAAGGACCATGCTGTGACACTGGGCGAGGCTTCCGCCACACCTGTAGTGTCCTGCGACATCTTCTTTGATTCAGTGATTGTGGACGGCACACCGCTTACGGTCACTCAGACAGAGAGTAAATCAGCGCTCAAAAGCTCCGGGATCCTTGACACGAATGATCCGCTCAATTCCTGGGATGGTTCACTGGTGGAAGAAGTGACGGTGGACAATCATGTACTCAATATTGTAGGTATCGACAATCCGCAGCGGATTGAGGTGACATTTACGATCTCGAATCTGGTCTTTGAAGACTGAAAATTCTGAGGTTCCATACTGGACTGCACTGATTTTTGCCGTCAAAGTCCTGAAATTGCTGTTGTATATAGCTTCTGGATACTATAATTTGAAAAGAAAAAGGATTTCGAAAAAACGTTTGGACGGAGGAAAGATGGAATGAAAGTTTTGGTGACAGGAGTCGGCGGCCAGCTTGGCCATGATGTGATGAATGAGCTTGCCAGACGCGGCCATGAGGGGATTGGCTCTGATGTGGCGCCTGTTTACAGTGGAATAGCAGACGGCACAGCTGTGACGACAATGCCTTATGTGCAGATGGACATTACAGATGGGGAAGTGGTCGACCGTGTCCTTTCGGAGGTAAAACCAGACACGGTGATTCACTGTGCCGCATGGACTGCGGTGGATCTGGCAGAGGACGAGGACAAAATTTCAAAGGTCCGAATGGTAAACGCTGCCGGCACGAAAAATATCGCGCTTGCCTGCAAAAAACTGGACGCGAAAATGCTTTATATTTCCACGGATTATGTATTTGACGGGATGGGAGAGACCCCGTGGAATCCGGACTGCAAAGCTTACAGTCCATTGAATGTCTATGGACAGACAAAGCTGGAAGGAGAACTGGCAGTCGCGGGGACTCTGGAGAAGTTTTTTATAGTGCGTATCGCCTGGGTATTTGGCGTAAATGGGAAGAACTTCATCCGGACAATGCTGAAGCTTGGCAAAAACCATGATACCATCCGCGTAGTAAGCGACCAGATCGGCACACCTACCTATACGTATGATCTGGCGAGACTGCTGGTGGATATGGCTGAAACGGAAAAATATGGATATTATCACGCGACCAATGAAGGCGGCTATATCAGCTGGTATGAGTTTGCGGTAGAAATTTTCAGACAGGCGGCCGCTCTCGGAAGAGAGGAGTACGATGCGGATCATTTGAAGGTGCTTCCTGTGACAACAGCGGAGTACGGCGAGTCAAAGGCGAAACGCCCCTTTAACTCCAGACTGGATAAAACAAAGCTTTCCGAGAATGGATTTGAACCACTGCCGACATGGCAGGACGCGCTCGGACGTTTTTTAAAACTGATCGATACAGAATTCTGATTTAAAATGGAGCAGGAGGCAATTTTGCCCCTGCTTTCTATATTTTTTAAAAAGCTATTTTCTAAAAAATGCTATTATTTCACAGCGTTAAAGAATAAAAACTTTTCGCGATAAAAACGCTTGTATTTTCCCACAA
>JAJBVE010000035.1 GCA_020859995.1 Clostridiales bacterium | reverse complement strand
CCGCGTCGCGGCGTAGGAAAGGAGAAATTATGAGTGAAAAAGATCTGAAAAAATCTGAAGCGAATAATTCCTCCGCGGCTGAGGAAGAATATTCCCTGAATGACGACCGGCGTGTCAAGGTCCTGACTCCCGGAGCCATGGTGGCGAAGCGGTTTTTCCGGAACCGACTGGCGATCGTGGGGATGGTGATGCTGATCGCGATGTTTCTGTTTTCCTTTGTGGGAGGACTGATCAGCCCTTACGATGAGAACCAGCAATTCTACACCTACGAGTATCAGTCTCAGCAGTATGCGGGCGTGGTCCGCAACAGCGATTTCCGCTACCTGGTTGCGGACGGCCAGGAGTTTGGCTCCACCGTGCAGGCTTATTTCCTGCTGTATTATAACAATACGAGCGGCGAGGAGGATTTTTCGTTCGAATACAAGAGTGTCGCTTATGATGTCGTTTACGAGGGGACGGATTTCTTTTCCATCTATTCGGAAGACAAGCTGCTGGCGATGGCTTTTAAGGATATTGTCAATTCAGAGGGCGAGGAGCTGAGCTTTCTTGTCAAATATGGTGCTCTGAAGGCTTATGTTTCCGGTGAGACCTCTTTCGAAGTGGACGGCGTTGCCTACACGATGGATGAGGACGGCAACATTGGTACGGAGGATGGCACGGTGGTCGGCTATATCAGCCGTTTTGTTGTGACTGCGACCGAGAATGGTGTGACGATTACGCGCCAGTTTAAAGAGGAGCTGGATGAGGCGATCTCGAATGATGAGACGGAATTTATCTTTACAGATGCAGACGGTGAGACGCACACCTACGATGTGAGCTATGAGGCGTTTACGGACAGCTGGACGGTCAACCAGCAGACGGAGACCTATGTCTATGATTCTTATTCGTCGCCGTCCTTCGCGCACTGGCTCGGCACGGACCGCAACGGGATGGACATGCTGACCCGTCTGATGTACGGCGGCCGGGTTTCTCTGGTGATCGGCTTTATTGTTGTAATCATCGCCGGTGCTCTGGGAATTGTCCTCGGCGGTCTTGCCGGTTATTTCGGCGGCTGGGTCGACAATCTGATCATGCGTATCGTGGATGTGTTCTGGTGCATTCCGTCGACGCCGCTGATGATTATTTTGGGTTCCGCGATGGATGCGATGAACATCGACCCGCAGATCCGGATGCTTTATCTGATGCTGCTGCTGGGATTCTTAAGCTGGCCGTCGGTGGCACGTCTCGTGAGAGGACAGATTCTTTCCCTGCGTGAGCAGGAATTCATGGCGGCTGCGGAGGCTTGCGGTATCCGCTCCTCCAGACGGATTTTCCGCCACCTGATCCCGAACGTCATGCCGCAGCTGATCGTCTCCTGTACGATGATGCTGGGCAGCACGATCATTACGGAGGCGACGCTTTCCTTCCTGGGACTGGGCGTAAAATTCCCGTTTGCTTCCTGGGGAAATATTATCAATGATGTCAACAGCACCTATGTCATGACGAACTACTGGTTTATCTGGATTCCGGCCGGTCTTTGCCTGCTGATCACGGTGCTGGGCTTTAACTTCGTCGGCGACGGACTCCGGGATGCTTTTGACCCGAAGATGAAGCGGTAAGGGAGGTAGAGGAGAATGGCAAAGAAAAATGCAGAAGGCTATCTCTCAGCGAAGGAATCGCGGAGGATTTCTCGAGAGAACCGCAAAATCACTGATGAATTTGAGAAAAAACGCAAGCGTAAGCATGTGCCGGAGTCGGAGTATCTGACGCAGATGCATGACCCGGCCAATGCTGTAGAGTTTGACGACCTCCACACCTATTTCTTTACGGATACAGGTACGGTCAAAAGTGTGGACGGCGTGACCTTTGATGTTCCTGTCGGCAAGACAGTCGGAATCGTAGGCGAGTCCGGCTGCGGCAAGTCCGTGACCAGCCTCTCCCTGATGCAGCTGGTGCAGCGCCCGCAGGGGCAGATTTACTCTGGCGAGATCCGTCTGAATCTGGGCGATAAGGCCTATGAGATTTCGAAGGTGCCGGTGGAGGCGATGCAGAAGATCCGCGGAAATTATGTTTCCATGATTTTCCAGGAGCCGATGACCAGTCTCAACCCGGTGTTCCGCATTGGCGCGCAGGTGGACGAGGTCATTGCGCTGCATGACGGCGAGGGCAAGAGCAAACAGGATATCAAAAATCGGACGATCGAGCTGCTGGAGATGGTAGGCATCGCCAACAGCGAGGGCGTTTACCGGATGTATCCGCATGAGCTCTCCGGCGGCATGCGCCAGCGTGTTATGATCGCTATGGCGCTCGCGTGCAACCCGAAGGTCATCATCGCGGATGAGCCGACGACGGCGCTGGATGTGACCATCCAGGCGCAGATCCTGGATCTGCTGCGCAAGCTGAAGGACCGGATCAATTCCTCCATCATGCTGATCACTCACGACCTGGGCGTGATTGCGGAGATGGCGGATTATGTGGTTGTCATGTATGCGGGCCGCATCGTGGAAAAGGGCACGGCAGAGGACATCTTTGAGCATCCGTCCCACCCCTACACGATCGGGCTGATGGCTTCCAAGCCGGTGGTCGGCAAGCAGGTCGACAAGCTTTACTCCATCCCCGGCAAGGTGCCGAACCCGGTCAATATGCCGAACTACTGCTATTTCAAAGACCGCTGCGAAATGTGCGTAGAAGGCTGCGGCGGCGCATACCCGCATGAGATTTCCCTAAGTGAAACACATAAGGTGAGCTGCTATCGGTACTATGGGAAAGAAAATTCGGAAAGCACTGCAGCTTCTGAGGGAGAGAATATGGAGAGCCGCGACATGCAGAATCGCCGGGAGGCGATGTCGCGGCCTGCGTCCCAGATTCAAAAAGCAAATCTGGGACAGGAAAAGGGAGGTGAGGCGTAATGGGAGCAAGTAATAAGAAAAACGGCGTAGCCGAGGATCCGAATTTTACGCCGGTCACCTACGATCCGCAGTATATCCTGATGGTCAACGGCCTGAAAAAATATTTCCCGATCAAGGGAGGCATGGTCTCCCATACAGTCGGCTATGTCAAGGCCGTGGACGGTGTTACCTTTAATCTGAAGCACGGCATGACGATGGGGCTGGTAGGCGAGTCGGGCTGCGGCAAGACTACGACCGGCCGCACGATTCTCCGTCTGGCGGGAGAGAAGACCGCCGGACAGGTGCTTTTTAACGGACAGGAGGTCTACGACCTCTCTCCGAAGGAAATGCGCCCCATGCGCACCAAGATGCAGATCATCTTCCAGGATCCGTTTTCCAGCCTCTCTCCGCGTATGCCGGTCGGCGAGATCATCGGTGAGGCCGTAAAGGAGCACAACCTGGTGAGCAAGGAAGAATACAGCGATTATCTGGACAAGGTCATGGACGACTGCGGCCTGCAGCCCTTCCACAAGGACCGCTACCCGCATGAATTCTCTGGCGGCCAGCGCCAGCGTATCTGCATTGCCCGCGCCCTCGCGCTGAACCCGGAATTCGTGGTCTGCGACGAGCCGGTCTCCGCCCTGGACGTGTCTATCCAGGCGCAGATCATCAACCTGCTCAAAGAGCTGCAGGAGAAGCGCTCCCTGACTTACCTGTTCATCTCTCATGACCTCTCCGTCGTTGAGCACATCTCTGACGTGGTGGGTGTCATGTACCTGGGCAATCTGGTCGAGTACGGCAACACAGAGGACATCTTCAAGCATCCGCTGCACCCGTACACTGAGGCACTTTTTTCGGCGATCCCGATCCCGGACCCTAAGGCCAAGATGAACCGCATCGTCCTCGAGGGCTCTATCCCATCCCCGGCCAACCCGCCGAGCGGCTGCAAATTCCACACCCGCTGTGCACACTGCACACAGCGCTGCAAAGAAGAAGTGCCGAAGCAGGTTGAGGCAGAGCCAGGGCATTATGTAGTGTGTCATTTGTATGATAAATAGAATATATGATTTTTCGTAACTGTTCAGGACAGTACCTCGCACTTGCTGCGAGGCACGTATGAGAGCTTATAGGTTTTTCATTCCCGCGGTCGGTGGAAATTATCCATCGGCCGCATTCTCAATTTTCTGGGAAAATCAAAACATTGCCTGCTTCTATATTTGCTGTGCAGGTACGGACATACAACAGATAGAATGCGGGCGGAAAGGCAAAATAATGGTTGACAAAAGCTTTACTTACATTTAGATTATAAGTAACAGATAGCAAAGAAACTGGGGAGGTGTGTACGTGAAAAATTTAAGAGCTCTGCAGACCAATAAAGGAACTGTGTATGTGGCTGCAAATAAGTATGATTATATAAAAAATATAGTAGACTCTGCCCACCTGTGTGATGATTTAAAAAAAATAATTTTATTTGGATCAGCTGCGTCCGGTACGTGCACAGAAACTTCTGACATTGATGTGTCTTTATTTGGATCCTTGAGATTAGCTCAATATTACAGATCAAAGGAATACAAAAGATTTTTAAACAGTGTTTATTCTTATAATAATAAAACGGAGTACCAGGATTATGATATTTTATATTATCAAATAGGAAAAAGTTATACGGATGATATCTTATCAGATATAAATCGGGGGGTGGTACTTTATGAAAAAGAATAAATTTTCCAGTGTTTTACAGGAAGCCTTAAAGCCAAACTGAATATTGGCTGACTGGAAGCAGATTTTTTCGAGATGACATGGAGTGACAGAAAATGGGAAATAAAAAGGTATACGATGATGACGATGGCCGCACGATCGCTGATATGAGCCAGGTCGAGAGGCCGGGGATGTTCGGCCATCTGCCGCGCAGCGCTTCTGACAGACAAAAGGGTCACGCGGATCCCGACCGGAAGACATCTCCGCGCACGGCGCAGGATGGAGCGGACGGTATGAAACAGCCGCCGTTTACCCGTAAAGAGAGGATGAAATATACATGGATGGCTCTCAGGGCGGGACTGCTGGTCGCGCTGGTGTACATCCTCGGCTGCGGTCTGGTGATTGCGCTGCTTTATCTGTTTTGGGTAGTATTTGCGTAAGAGCTTGCGCAATTTTCTCAAAACCACCTTGAAAAAAACTGCATTTCTATATATACTAAAGAAAAATTCCAGAGGAGTAAAATGTATGAGCAGAATAAAGACACCATGCAATCCCAACGCGACAAAGGAAGCCATCCGCCTGATGGAGTATCTGGATGAGGTGGCCGGAAAGGGCGTCCTGCTCGGGCAGCATACGCAGACCCGGCAGCCGAAGGAGCTGGCTTATATCCAGGAAGTGACAGGAAAGCAGCCCGCGATCTGCGGCTTTGAGATGCTTGCCTATTCCGGAAATATTCAATGGGACACCTGCAACGAGGCGTGTCTTACGGAAATCTATGAAAACAACGGTACGATCGAGAACGCGTTTGCCTGGGGAAGAAAGGGCGGCATTGTGACGATTACCTGGCACTGGTATTCCCCGGTCGGCGGCAGGGATAAGAGCTTTTATACGGAGAATACAGATTTTGACCCGCGTCAGGCGCTGATTGAGGGCACCGAGGAGCACCGGGCCATGATCCGTGACCTGGATCTGACGGCGGTCCAGCTGAAGCGCTTTTTAGAGGAAAAGATCCCGATTCTCTGGAGACCGTTCCACGAGGCGGACGGCGGCTGGTTCTGGTGGGGCAGCAAGGGCGCTGATGCGGCGAAGGGGCTGTATCGGTTTATGTATCAGTATTTTACAGAAGTAAAGCACCTGGACAATCTGATCTGGGTGTGGAATTCGGCGGTGCCCGAATGGTATCCGGGCGACGATGTGGTGGACATCATTTCGAGAGATATCTACGCGCCTGCGCATGTACATACTGCATTTGCGGATGAATACCGCGAGCTGATTCAGATCACCCCGACGGAGAAAATTTGCGCGCTTGCGGAGGTCGGCCCGATGCCGGATGTGGATGCTATCATGGACGAGCAGATTCCCTGGTGCTGGTACATGACCTGGTCCAACGATTTCGGGGCAACGGAAGAGTTTACCGACAAAAAGCAGCTCTATGCGAATTACCACAGCAAATACGCGGTTTCTTTTGAGGATTTGCCGAAGAAATGATGCTTATGTGTTGAATGCATGCGTGTTAATGTATAAGATTCTGACAGGTACGCAGAATGCATACACGATTGAGCGCATATCCAATCAGGCATATAACCTGAATGAGCGCATATTCAATCAGGCATATAACCTGAACGAGCGCGTACCCAATCGGGCATATATCCCGAACGAGTGAATATCTGATCGGGCATCTGTTCGATCGAGAATAGATATGCCGGTTAGAAATGCGCGGACGAAATATAGAAAAGGATGGCAGGCGGAAAGCGTCAAGGCAGTCATTCGCCGGGAGACGAAAACGATGGTGAAACAGTGTCCGTCAGAGGCGGAGGTACAAAGGATGAGCCAGGAAGAATTATGGGAGCTGCTGACGAAGCATCAGGGGGAGACTTTTTTCACCGTGAAAGGACTTCCATTTCACTATACCATAAAGGGCGGCGAGCTGTTTGTAGACCGGAGGGAAAAATCCATCACCCGCGCTACGATTGCGAAGGCGTATGAGAGGATTCAAAAAACGCCGGAGGAAATCACCGGTCCGAAAAAACTGAATGCCTTTGGCGCACCGTATATCTGGGCTATTTTTATAAAGCTGGGGATATTTACTCCGGCAGCCGGGAAGAAAGCTGCTCCCAAAGCGTGCAGCGATGATGGGCAGATGACATTTCTCTGAGCGAACATGAACTGTCTGCCCAGGAAGAAAAATTCTCTTTTTGAGGACAACGCAGGAGATATTTATATTAGAGCAGAATCAGAATAAAATCTGTCCGGAGGGGCAAAATGATTATTGTAAAACCAGAAGTAGAGATCATTGATATGGCGGACTACCAGACGATCCTGGAAAAAATCGAGCGGATCGGCAGGGTCTGCTACAAGAGCGAGGACCGGATCGGCGAGGGGACAGCGGAGAAATTTATCGCCGGGATTCTCAAAAGCGGTCATGAGTCAGTGATCGAACATGAGAACGTGACTGTAAAGGTGACCTGTGACCGCGGTGTGACGCACGAGATCGTGCGGCATCGTCTTGCGAGCTATTCGCAGGAAAGCACCCGTTATTGCAATTATTCAAAAGACAAATTCCAGAACCAGATTTCTGTGATTGATCTGGCGACCGGATTTCAGTATGATCTGGACGATCCGGCGGATCGTAAAAAATACGAGATCTGGACGCGGGCCATGGAGAGCGCGGAAAAGTTTTATTTCGAGATGCTCGCCGCCGGCGCGTCGCCGCAGGAAGCACGCTCTATCCTGCCGAATTCTCTGAAGACAGAGATTGTGATGACTATGGATTTGCGCGAATGGAGACATTTTCTTAAGCTGCGGCACGCAGCAGGCACGCATCCGCAGATTCGGGAAATTTCCGGGCAGATACTCAAAATTTTCCAGGAGCGCCTTCCCATTTTCTTTCAGGATATTCAGTAGAAATAGCAGATGGGCATATGGAGTTAGTTGAAACGTACAGACAAAATGTATTATTTGGATGAAAGGAAGACATGCTGGGACTTTACGATATTCATTGCCATATTCTCCCGGGCGTGGACGATGGCGCTCAGTCTATAGAAGAAACGCGGGAGCTGCTGCGTCTGGAGTATGAGGACGGCGTGCGGACCATCATTGTCACGCCTCACTACCGGCTGGAAATGTTTGAGCCGGAGCTGGCGCAGATCTATCAGGCATTCTGGGACACCTGCGATGAGGCTGCGGCTCTGGCGCCGGATTTGAGGATCTATATGGGATGCGAGTTTCATGCCAATATGGACATGGTGGAGACTTTAAAAAGCGGGAAACGACCGACCATGGCCGGCAGCCGGTTTGTGCTGACAGAGTTTCGGGAGGACACTCCGTTTTCCTACATCAGGGAGAGGGTAAAAGCCCTGCGGACAGGCGGCTATTATCCCATCATCGCGCATGCAGAGCGGTACGAATGTCTGCGCGCGCAGTTTAGCCACGCGAAGGAGCTTGGCCAGATGGGCGCGCGTATCCAGATTAACGCGGGCAGTCTCTTAGGCGATATGGGGCGCCAGACCCGCCAGTATTGCCGGGAGCTGATTGAAGATGATCTGGTATGGTATGTCGCTTCGGACGCGCATAACCTGAAAACCCGCAGACCCAATCTGGGCAAATGCTTTGCCTGGCTGGAAAGAAAATACGGTTACGCCTGCGCGAAACGCCTGCTGGCGGATCACGCGGAGGAACTGCTCCAAAAAGGAATCCGCACGGATAAAAGAGGATATCGCAGGTGATTTTCCGCATTGACGTTTTGATAGTCTGTATTGTAATTTCATGTACATCCTGTTTGCCTGTTTCGCCGGCAGCACGATGAAAAAATCTTCGATGCAGCTTGGTTTGTGAGGTCGGAACGCAGGGAAAGAAAGAAAAAAATAAAAAAATTCGTTGATACAATTGGGAATGTGTAGTATACTGTGACTGATTTACACGAGAACACAACACATCACAAAGAGAGGTTGATTACCATGGCATTAGTAACAAGCAAGGAAATGTTCAAAAAGGCTTACGAAGGCGGCTACGCGATCGGCGCTTTCAATGTAAACAATATGGAGATCGTACAGGCGATCACCGAAGCAGCTGCTGAGCTGCATTCTCCGGTTATCCTGCAGGCTTCCGCAGGCGCGAGAAAGTATGCCAACCCGACTTACCTGAAGAAGTTGGTTGAGGCTGCTGTCATTGAGTGCCCGGATATTCCGATCGTTATGCATCTGGATCACGGCCCGGATTTTGAGACCTGCAAGTCCTGCGTGGACGGCGGCTTCACTTCCGTTATGATTGACGCTTCCAAGTATTCCTTTGATGAGAACATTGAGATCACCAAGAAGGTTGTTGAGTACGCGCATGCGCACGGTGTAGTGGTAGAGGCAGAGCTTGGCAAGCTGGCCGGCATTGAGGATGATGTAAACGTATCCGCGGAAGATTCTTCCTACACACAGCCGGAAGAGGTAGAAGAGTTCGTAGACCGCACGGGTGTAGACTCTCTGGCTATCGCAATCGGCACCAGCCACGGCGCATACAAGTTCACTCCGGAGCAGTGCACACGTAATGAAGAGGGTGTGCTTCTTCCGCCGCCTCTTCGTTTCGACATTCTTGACGAAGTATCCAAGAGACTGCCGGGCTTCCCGATCGTACTGCACGGTGCATCTTCCGTTCCGCAGGAATATGTAAAGATCATCAACGCGAACGGCGGCGCGCTTAAGGACGCGATCGGCGTACCGGAGGATCAGCTGCGTCAGGCGGCGAGATCCGCAGTTTGCAAGATCAATATTGACTCTGACCTTCGCCTTGGTCTGACTGCTGGCTGCCGTCAGGTATTCTGCGAGCATCCGGAATACTTCGATCCGAGACAGTATCTGACCGTAGGCCGCGCGAATGTAAAGGCCGTAGTTGCTCACAAGATCAAGACCGTACTTGGCAGCGAAGGCAAGGCCTGAGCAAACGATTCATACAGCAGCTGCGGATGAATGCGAACAATTTCCACAAGGAACTGTGTGATAGTTCGCCGCGTTTCGTAAAAAATATGGAAATTTAAGATTTTACCGAAATTTCCACTTGCATTTTGCAGAAGAATAGAGTATTTTAGACATAGGTGACGAGGGCGTTCCATATAGTAGTTGATGGAATGCCCTTTTTACGTTATATGTCCATACTCGTGCAGCGAGTGTGGATGAAGGCCGCGCCCCTCGCCGGGGTGGATACCATCGCGCAGCGATTTTAAATGCGCGGCTTTCATTTATATGTTCCCATTTGCGCAGTGAGCGTGAGCGAAAGCCGCGTTAATCACTAAGGTGTTCAGATATTTAAACACGCGGCGTTCACCAGGCAAAAGTTTCAGGAAAAGAGGAGAAGATTATGAGCGAGTATTTTAACGTGGCAGACATTTTCGGCGAAGACGTATTCAACGAAAAGGTAATGCAGGAGCGTCTCCCGAAAAAAGTCTACAAGGCATTGCAGAAAACGATTGAAGAAGGCAAGGAGCTGGATCTGGCGACAGCTGATGTCATCGCTGCGGCGATGAAGGACTGGGCGATCGAGAAAGGCGCGACCCACTATACGCACTGGTTCCAGCCGCTGACCGGCGTGACCGCTGAGAAGCACGACTCCTTTATCACCGCACCGAATCCGGACGGGACTGTTTTGATGGAGTTCTCCGGCAAAGAGCTGATCAAGGGCGAGCCGGATGCCTCCTCTTTCCCTTCAGGCGGGTTGAGAGCGACCTTTGAGGCAAGAGGTTATACAGCGTGGGACTGCACATCACCGGCATTTGTCCGTCATGACGCGGCAGGCGCGATCCTGTGCATCCCGACTGCATTCTGCTCCTATACAGGCGAGGCACTCGACCAGAAGACCCCGCTTCTGCGTTCTATGGAAGCAATCAATACCCAGTCCCTGCGTTTGCTGAGACTGTTTGGAAATACTACATCGAAAAAAGTAACTCCGTCCGTAGGACCGGAGCAGGAATACTTCCTCGTAGATGAGAAGAAATTTATGCAGAGAAAAGACCTGATCTTCACCGGCCGTACCCTGTTCGGCGCGATGCCGCCGAAAGGTCAGGAGCTCGACGATCACTACTTTGGTACGATTCGTCAGCGTATCGCTGCCTTCATGAAGGATGTGAATAAAGAGCTTTGGAAGCTCGGTGTGCCGGCAAAGACCCAGCACAACGAGGTGGCTCCGGCACAGCATGAGCTTGCCCCGATCTACTCTGAGGCGAATGTAGCCGTCGATCAGAACCAGATCGTAATGCAGACTTTGAAACGTGTGGCCTGCCAGCATGGTCTGAAGTGTCTGCTGCATGAGAAACCATTCGCCGGTGTCAACGGCTCCGGTAAGCACAACAACTGGTCCATCACTACCGACGATGGGATTAACCTTCTTGACCCGGGCAAGACCCCGCACGAAAATATTCAGTTCCTGCTGGTGCTTTCCTGCATCCTGAAGGCCGTAGACAATCACGCCGATCTGCTCCGCGAGTCAGCGGCTGACCCGGGCAACGACCACAGACTTGGCGCGAACGAGGCGCCGCCGGCTATCATCTCCGTCTTCCTTGGCGAGCAGCTGCAGGACGTTGTATCTCAGCTTGTCAGCACCGGTGAGGCGACGCATTCCAACAAGGGCGGCATCCTCAAGACTGGCGTTAAGACTCTGCCGGATCTGGAAAAAGACGCGACCGACCGCAACCGTACCTCACCGTTTGCCTTCACCGGCAACAAGTTTGAGTTCCGTATGGTAGGCTCCCGAGATTCTATCGCCTCTCCGAACATCGTCCTCAACACGATTGTTGCGGAAGCATTCTGCGATGCCTGCGATATCCTGGAGAAGGCTCCGGATTTCGATGCTGAAGTACATAGCCTCATTAAGCGTCAGCTGACCGAGCATCAGCGCATCGTCTTCAATGGCAACGGATACTCGCCTGAGTGGGTAGAAGAGGCGGAAAGAAGAGGCCTGCCGAACATCAAGTCCATGGTAGACGCGATCCCGTCCCTGGTGACCGACAGCTCCGTGGCTATGTTCGAGAAATTCGGCGTATTTACCAAGGCCGAGCTGGAGTCCCGTGTAGAAATCAAGTATGAGAACTACTCGAAGGCCATCAACATTGAGGCGAAGTCCATGATCGACATCGCAAGCAAGCAGATCATTCCGGCTGTGATTAAATACACCAAGAGCCTGGCAGATACGATCAACACGGTCAAAGCTGCCGGCGCCGACACCTCCGTGCAGGCAGAGCTTCTGTCTGAGACCAGCGCTCTGCTGGTAGAGACCAAAGCTGCTCTTGCGAAACTGATCGAGATCACCGCGACCGCAGCCGCGATGGGAGAAGGCGCAGATCAGGCAAAATATTATCACGACAGCGTTATGACCGCTATGAGCGCTCTGCGCGAGCCGGTCGACAAGCTCGAAATGATCGTAGACAAAGAGATGTGGCCGATGCCGTCCTACGGCGACCTGCTCTTTGAGGTCTGATGCAGGCTTCCTTTTAAAGCCTGATACGGAAAATAATCCAATAGTTCTTAATTCCCAGGCGAGATGCGCCTGGGACCGAAAAAGGATGCAGCGACCAGAAGATCTGGGGCTGTACCCTTTTTTATGCACAGGGGCGCGTAAGGTGTTTTGTGGCTTACGCCACACGCGCCCCGCGCAGGCGGATAGGGGAGAAAAACGTTCCCCTATCCGATTGTACACAGGCGCGAAGTAACGAGCCAAGTAGCCGGAGCCATAAGGTATATCTACCGGCAAGACGGTCCTCATTATGGCATAGTTTGCATGGATATTCCGTGATTTTTTAAACAACGATGGAGTACACTGCGTTTCGCAGCCGCCGGGTCATCTGGGCGTTGCAGTATCCGCCGACCTGGAGCATCAGTACGTAGGCGAGCTCTTCCTTCGGGTTTGCGAAAAAGTAGGGCCCGGTCCAGCCATCCCAGCCGAATTCGCCGGGGTCTCCCATGGTAGCGGCTTCGGTGCGGTCGTCGTAGACGCGCATGAAGTGACCGTAGCTGAAGCCGTGAATATGATCAAAGTCGATGGTCTTTTTCTGTGCGTCGTCAAGTTGGGCGTGTTCGAAGCATTCGACGCTCTTGCGTCCAAGGATCCGGCATCCATTGCCCACACCGTAATGCGCGAGCATGTCCGCGAATTTGCTGTAATCGTCCAGAGTCGATACGATACCGGCGCCGCCGGATTCAAAGGCGGGAGGCGTCAGGCATTTTGTCAGGCACAGGTGGCGGCCGACTGCTTCCTTGTAACGAAGCGGGGAAGAGGCCTTTATTGGCTGCGATCCGCTGGCGGCTGCGAATTGTGTATTTGCGCCTGCTGTGATTCCGGAGCTTGCCGATGCATCCGCACCCGAAGCCGTCTGTGGGATACTGTTTATATCAGCCCCGGTGGCTGCGGTCTGCTCATAGAGCGTGGTAAAGCGCGCCTGTTTTTCTTTGGGTACGTAAAAGCCGGTATCTTTCATGTCGAGCGGTCGGAAGATTTCTTTTTCGTAAAACTCACTCAAAGGTTGATCTGCCACTTTTTCAATGACAGCCCCCATGACGTCGCAGCTCAGTCCATAGCGCCACCGCTCACCGGGATGGAAGGCCAGCGGCTGTTGGGCGATCAGACGGCAGAACTCCTGCGTCGGAGTCTGCTTTCCATGGGCAATTTCATCCTGAATGCGGCGGAAGAGCGTGTCCATTTTTGCCCCGGCTGCGTCCTCGCCCGGATAGACGATCCCGGAGGTCATCCGCAGCAGGTCGATCAGATAAATGGGGCGGCTGGCTTTTTCCAGACCGTGCTCTGTGATGACGTCCATATCCGCAAATTCCGGCAGGTAGTGGGAAAGGGGCGTGTTCCAGTCCAGCATTCCGCGCTCCCAGAGGATCTGTGCGGCAACGGCAGTGATGGGCTTGCTCATGGAGTATACACGGAAAATCGCGTCCGGCGCGTAATTGATATGCCGTTTCATGACGGTTACACCCTTATAAAGGACGGCGAAGGATGCCCCCGGGAGGCCGCCGCCTGCGATTTCTTCTCTTAATATTGTTTCCATGCAGTCGGCTGCACGGTCGATTCTTTTGCTGTTCATAGGTTGTCCTTTCTTTTGAATGGTTTTGTTGTTTAGCTGCGCGGCTCTCATTTTATAGGTTCGTATTCGCGCAGAGATTTTTCATTGCAAAGCTTTCATTATTGTACCATAGAATTTGTTCATGCGATATAAAATGTTTGCCCAGATACATGTTTTTATAGAAAATCGCCTTTGAGTATGGTAAAATCAGTCTTCAAAGTGATAAATGGCAGAACGGGTATCATACAGATACGTGTATGATCGGTTCGGGCGTCAGGAGCACAGTGTGGAACGGTGGGCTGCTGGCTGATATGTGTGCTGCAAGTGGTATAAAAGCGGTATAAAAGCGCTATAGAAATATGGAAGTGAGGAAATCAGGATGGATTATATAGTGAGAGCTGTGGCGGCGGATGAGCAGATCCGCGCGTTTGCGGCAACGACGAGGAAACTGACGGAGACGGCGCGGGGATATCATGACACGAGCCCGGTGGCGACAGCCGCGCTGGGGCGTCTGCTGACAGCAGGTGCGATGATGGGCGCGATGATGAAGGGCGAGCGGGATCTGCTGACGCTGCAGGTACTCGGAGACGGGCCGATCGGCGGGATTACGGTTACGGCAGATTCGTCGGCGCGTGTGAAAGGCTATGTGCAGAATCCGGGTGTGTATCTGCCGGCGACCGCCAAAGGCAAGCTGGATGTGGGCGGCTCTGTGGGCAGAGGGAGCCTGCGCGTGATCCGTGATCTGGGAATGAAAGAACCGTACATCGGGCAGTGTGAGCTGCAGACCGGGGAGATCGGGGATGACCTGACCTATTATTTTGCGATGTCGGAGCAGGTGCCGTCCTCGGTGGGACTGGGCGTTTTGCTGGAAAAAGACGGTGTTCGGGCCGGGCAGGTGCGCCAGGCAGGCGGCTTTATTATTCAGCTGATGCCATACACTTCGGACGAGGTGATTGACCGGCTGGAGAAAAAGATTTCCGAGGTGCGGCCGGTCACGGCCATGCTGGATGCGGGGATGAGTCCGGAGCAGATTCTGGATGAGCTGCTGGGTGAATTCGGACTGGAGATTCTGGATACAATACCGACAGAGTACCATTGCGACTGTTCCCGGGAGCGGATAGAGCGCGTGCTGATCAGTCTGGGGAAAAAGGAGCTGGAGGATATGATCGCGGATGGCGAGCCAATCGAGGTGAACTGCCAGTTTTGCGATAAGAAATATCAGGTGAGTGTGGACGAGCTGAAGGAGCTGCTGAAACAGAGCCGGCACTGAGAAGACGGTTCGGCACAGTGGATTTTGAAAACCGCCTGGCAGGACAGAAGCCGGGGCTCTGGCCGGAAGGTGATTTCCGGTACAGTCAGTGGAGGAGAGCAGGACCGATGAAGGATGGATTTATAAAAGTGGCTGCTGCGGTGCCGGAGATCCGGGTCGCGGACTGTATGTTTAACGTGCAGAGCATCTGTGCGCAGATGGACGAGGCTGCGCGGGAACATGTGAAGATTCTGGTGTTTCCGGAGCTGTGTGTGACGGGCTACACCTGCGGCGACCTGTTTTGGCAGGAGAAGCTTCTTTGCGCCGCCCGCCAGGCACTCTTTAAGGTGGTGGAGCATTCTGCAGGCCGGGATACGCTGACATTTGTCGGACTTCCGTGGGAAAAAGACGGAAAGCTCTATAATGTAGCGGCTGCTTTTTCAGATGGAAATCTGCTGGGTTTTGTGCCGAAACGTCACCTGCCGAATTATAATGAGTTTTATGAGGCGAGACATTTCACGCCGGGCGACAGGGAAGTGTCCTATGTTGATTTTGGCGGGAAACCGGTGCCATTTGGGATGAATCTGCTTTTTGCCGCAGGCGGCCTCTGCGTGGCAGCGGAGCTGTGCGAAGATCTGTGGACAGCGAATCCGCCGAGCACAGCGCACGCGCTTGCCGGAGCGAATGTGATTGTCAACCTCTCCGCAAGCGATGAGGTGGTCGGGAAAAGACAGTACCGCAGGTCTCTGGTATCCGGGCAGTCGGCGCGGCTGCTTTGCGGCTATATTTACGCGAGTGCGGGAGAGGGAGAATCGACGCAGGATGTGGTCTATGGAGGACATTGTCTGATTGCGGAAAATGGGCATATTCTGGCGGAATCCGGACGGTTTTACGGCGGTAATGCGGAGACCGGGCACGCACTGGCGGGGGCGGAGTCAAATCAAAGCGAAAATGCTAAAAATGGGCATTCTCCAGTGGACTCAGAGCGGATTTTCGACAGCCATGCGGAGAATGGGCATATGCCAGTCGAATCGGAGCCTGCTGATGATAGAAAAACAGAAGGCGGCGCAGAAAATTCACAATGCTGTGGGATCACGTACGCGGAACTGGATATCAGCCGCCTGCGTGCCGAGAGAAGGCGGATGACGACATTTGAGGCAGAGCAGGATCAGGAGAGCCGAGTGACAACAATTCGTTCTGCCGGGGCTTTTTCGCAGAACTCTTATTATTCAGATAATGCTTCAATGCTACGGCAGGAGGGGAGTTTGGACAGCAGGAGTGCGTTGGATTCCTTCATGGGTGACAATTTTTGTTGCAGTTCTGGAATTCAGGGCGGATACACAAAGGTATGTTTTCATTTAAAAGAGGAGGAAACCTCCCTGACGCGTACCTTTTCGCCGGCTCCATTCGTGCCGTCCGACGAGAAAAACCGCAGTGAACGCTGCGAGGAGATTTTGACGATTCAGGCGCTCGGACTGAAAAAGAGGATGAAACACACGAACTCAAAAAGCATCGTGGTCGGCATCTCCGGCGGTCTGGATTCTACGCTGGCGCTGTTGGTGATGACGAAAGCCTGTGACTTGCTGAGGCTTCCGCGCGAGACAATGATCGCGGTGACAATGCCTGGATTTGGGACGACCGGGCGCACCTATCACAATGCGTGTGATCTGACGAAAAGCCTCGGGGCGCAGCTGCTGGAGGTGGATATCCGCGAGGCTGTGAACATCCATTTCCGTGATATCGGACAGGATCCGGAGGTTCATGATGTGACCTATGAGAACTGCCAGGCCAGGGAGCGGACGCAGATCCTGATGGACATCGCGAATAAGACGGGCGGCATGGTGATCGGCACCGGCGACATGTCGGAGCTGGCGCTGGGGTGGGCGACCTACAATGGTGACCATATGTCCATGTACGGGGTCAACTGTTCTGTTCCCAAGACGTTGGTGCGCCATCTGGTGCGCTATTATGCGGACACCTGCGGGGATGAGAAGGTGAGCGCCATTCTCTATGACGTGCTGGATACGCCGGTCAGCCCGGAGCTGCTTCCGCCGCGGGACGGTGAGATTTCCCAGAAGACCGAGGATATCGTCGGTCCCTACGAGCTGCACGATTTCTTCCTGTATTATATGCTGCGGTTCGGCTTCCCTCCGGCTAAAATCTTCCGGATCGCAAAACGGTCATTTGCGGGCACCTATGATGAAGCTACGATTCTGAAATGGCTGAAGACCTTCACCCGCAGATTTTTCGCTCAGCAGTTCAAGCGCTCGTGTATCCCGGACGGCCCGAAGGTCGGCAGCGTGGCATTGTCGCCGCGCGGAGATCTGCGGATGCCCAGCGACGCCTGCGCGCGGCTGTGGATGGAGGAGCTGGAGCAGATCGAACTATGATGACGAAAGGCAGCCTGGCGGGAATATTCTGACAGGCTGCAAACTGAAAGATGCCGTGTAAGGAAACTGAGTGGATCGCGGAGACCCTGGAATTAGGATCATAAGAAGGCCGCGCATTTGAAAATCGATACGCGATTGTCAAATGCGCGGCCTTCGTCCATATTCCTTACAAGACCTTATTCAGAAAATCAATGGTGCGCGGCTCCTTTGGATGCTGCAGCACCTCCTGCGGGGTTCCTTCCTCCACGATATAGCCGCCGTCCATGAACAGGACGCGGTCCGCGACCTCGCGGGCAAAGCCCATCTCATGTGTAACAATTACCATGGTCATTCCGTCTGCCGCGAGCTGTTTCATGACCTGAAGCACCTCGCCGACCATCTCCGGGTCAAGCGCGCTGGTCGGCTCGTCAAACAGCATAATATCCGGCTCCATACACAGGGCGCGGGCGATGGCGACACGCTGCTTCTGCCCCCCGGAAAGCTGATTCGGATAAGCGTCCGCCTTGTCTTCCATGCCGACCTTGACCAGCATTTTCCGCGCCCGCGCTGCGGCTTCGTCTTTGCCGGCTTTTTTCAGATCCACAGGCGCCAGAGTCAGATTCCGCATAACATTCATATGAGGGAAAAGATTGAAGTGCTGGAATACCATGCCGATGTTTTCCCGCACCTTATTGATGTCGGTTTTTTTGTCTGTCAGATTCATACCGTCAATGACAATCTCTCCGGCGGTGACCTCCTCGAGATGGTTCAGGCACCGCAGAAAGGTGGATTTTCCGCTGCCGGAAGGGCCAATGACAACAACAACCTCCCCCTCGTAAACATCTGTGGAGATATCTTTGAGCACCTCCAGCTTTTTAAAATTCTTTTTCAGATGAGAAACGTGGATTTTGATCTTTCTATTCTCTGCCAACGTTCAGCCTCCTCTCCAGCATTCTTGACGCTACAGTCAGAAGCTCGATGATGATCAGATACATGACGGCGACAACGCCCCATGTCTGGAATGACAAAAACGTGTTCGCAACCACATTTTTTGCTGTATTTACCAGCTCCGGGAAACCGATAACTGACAGGATAGAGGTATCCTTCAGTGTGATGATGAACTGGTTGATAATGCTTGGGATCATTGTGCGGATCGCCTGCGGCATGACAACACGGTACATGGAACGCCACCATGGCATTCCGAGGCTGCGCGCCGCTTCCATTTGTCCTTTGTCCACCGACTGGATACCGGCGCGGATGATCTCCGCCATATAGGCTCCGCAGTTCAGAGCCAGGCAGATCGTACCGGCCTGCAGAGCGGACAGAGTAAAAGGAATGCCAAGTATATTTTTCATAGCATATGGAACGCCGAAATAGACAAAATAAGCAAGAACGATCAGAGGAACACCCCGGATCACGTCTACAAAGACCCGGTCGATCGCCCGGCAGACTCTGTTTTTCATAACACCAAGGATGCCAAAAAGGATACCGAGAATGCAGGCAAAAAACAGGCCGCAAAGGGCGAGAAGGACGGTCTGGCCCATCGCCCTTAAGAGGAGCTGCCCATATTGAGTAATAATCCGAACCACGAAAAACTCCTTTCAGAATGGAAAAAGACTGCTGCTAAATCCCCCTCGGATCTGGCAGCAGCCTCTCTTGTCTTCAGGTTAACCTTTCACCAGATTTCCGTACAAAACCGGGACGGGTTTATTCTGTAACCGCCTCAGTTTCGACTTCAGTCTCAGCCTCAGCATCGCCCAGCATAGAGGCTTCCGCCGCCGCTGCCGCGTCCTCGCCGAGGTATTCCGCGATGATTTCCGCGTATGTACCGTTCTCTACGATATTCGCAAGACCTGCGTTGAACATATCAAGAAGCTCCTGGCTGTCTTCTGAGAAGATGGCAAAGCCGTAAGGAGATCCCTCGTTCTCTGTGTCATACAGAATGGTCAGATCAAGCTCGCCGCTCTGGATGGAAGCAGCCATGATCGGAGTGTCCTCGAAGCAGGCCACAACCTGTCCGCCGAGAACTGCCTGATACATTGTCGGGGAATCCTCATAATAGGTGATTTCAAATCCGTACTCATCCTGGAGACTCTCCGCATAGGAGGCACCCTGCGTACCGGTCTTTACACCAACGGTCAGACCTGAGAGATCCTCAAAACCGGTAATCTCAGAATCCGACGCAACTGTCATAGACTGTGTCGCGTTGTAGTAGCCGTCAGAGAACATCCAGCCGCTCTCTTTACGCTCATCAGTGATGGAAGCACCCGCGATCATACCGTCTGCCTGCCCTGCCTGGCATGCCGCGATAGCAGAATCCCAGCCGAGGGAATTCAGCTCATACTCGAAGCCCTGATCCTCAGCGATAGCAGCGAGAAGGTCAACATCGATGCCGACAAAATCACCATTCTCATCGGTGTATTCGAATGGTTTGAATACGGTGTCGGTCGCGATCACCCAGACCTTGGAATCCTCTGCCTCTTCCGCCATTACCGGAACCGTCATGCAGCCTGCGACCATCGCTGCCGCGAGTACGATAGATAATTTTCTTTTCATGATTGAAACTCTCCTTTTCTTTTATTGAATGCAATTGTGAACGGGAATGAATTGTGAAACTATAAAAAGGGCGCAGCTAACGAAAGCTGACGCCCTTGTCACTTTGTCCATTTTAGCACCGCAAAATAATACTGTCAACGATAAAAAATATAGAGCAGCCGTAAAATTTATTTTCGGGTTCTGGTTTGAACATTCTACGTCTAAAGCTCGGAAAAAGAGCCTTGCTGACAAATCTAAGCGGAATTGCAGTTAAAATAGAACTATAAGACAAAAACTAATTGCCTGATAGTTCATAATATGCTATATTTACATTATCTGTGATTGAATAAAACACGAAAAAACGTGCTTTTATTATAGTGTGATTAGTAACTGTAAACCCATTTATAAAAGAATCAGGAGGAAAGAATGAAAGGGAAAGGAAAAATTGTAAAAAGAAGTGTACTGCCTTTATTGTTTTTAATGTTGTGTCTGTTTTTGATGCCCATATCAGCAAATGCGGCGTCAAAAGTGAAGTTAAATAAGGCTTCGCTGACTTTAACGGTAGGAAAAACCTCTACCCTGAAGATTTCGGGAACTTCATCAACGGTGAAATGGAGCTCTAGTAAGAAATCAGTTGCGACTGTGACTGCAAAGGGCGTTGTAAAAGGCGTTTCCGCAGGGAGTGCCACGATTAAAGCAAAAGTGAATGGCAAGACGTATTCCTGTAAAGTAACGGTGAAAAATGCAAATGCTACTGCAAAATCACTAAAGTTTAAGACATCGGACGGCGGAGTCTTTATTGCTGGTACATCCACCGCTAAGGTAAGCTTTAAGCTGAGTAAAACTTCGACCAATGTTGTTGTTTCTATTAAATCCAGCAGCGGAACGACGGTGTATAAGAAAACCTATTCGAAATGTACGAGTGGTACGACTTATAGCTTTACATGGGATGGGAAAAAATCGAGCGGTTCGGCTGCGTCTGCAGGTACCTATACCGTAAGTGTAAAAGCAGGAAGCAAAACCACAACATCCAGCAGTCTGGTGATTAAGAAGCAGGTGTTTGCAGGAGGGACGGGAAGCAAATCGAATCCTTTCCAGGTGTCCACGCTTGCGCAGTTTTTGAAGATACCGGAATATAATGGCTATTATTTCAAGCAGACAGCGAATATAAATGGCGGACTGCAGGTGATTTCAGGCTTCTTTTCATCGGATAACCTCTTTACGGGAACCTACGATGGAAATGGAAAAACGATTTCAAACCTGATTATACAGGACAGTTCAAGAGATGAGATTGCGCTGTTTGGCGGCGTGGGGGCAAATGGTGTGATTAAAAGACTGACACTTTCCGATATTACCGTGATCGGAACCTATTCCACAGCATGCCTGGTTGCGACAAATTACGGGAATATAACTGATTGTGTCGTTAAGGATTGCAGCGTGACAAGCACCGGACGATATACTGGAATTTTATGTATGAAGAACATGGAGGGCGGTACGGTTTCCGGGTGTACGGTAACCGGCTGTGTTTCTTCTGTTAGTAATAGTAACTGGGGGACTGTTCGCAATGGAGGATTAGCGAATTCAAATTATGGAAAGATGATTGATTGCACGATTTCAGATTGCAGCATAAAGGTTGTAAGCAGGGCTACTGCTGATTTTTATGTATCGGGGCTTGTTGCCAATAACAAAGGTACTTTGATGAATTCAGGTGCAACTGGTATGGAAGTAGCTACTAGTGGATCTGGGAAATGGTATGTTGGCGGAATTTGCGCCTTAAATGAAGGCGTAGTTTCCGGGTGCTATTTTACCGGCTCGGCTTCGAACGATGGAATAGGTGTAAACAATGGCACATACATCCAGTGATTGTTAACGTTGATGCAGTCTTCCCCGTGACGGGGAAGACTGCATGTGTGAAGAGATAAGTGTCAGGCACATCTAAGTGTAATCCAGTGTAGGAAAGTGATAGAAATTGGAAATAGTAATCAGCCCTATGGCTGTATGAAACACAGAGGAGGTCCTTTATGGCATTTTTTGTTTATCTTTTTACCGTGATTGGCAGCTTTGCGCTTGGCATCTTTACAACTATCTTCCTGGGATTTATGGGCAGTGGGGATATTGGTATCGTGAACTCGGCGTTAATAAGCGCATCCATTTCCTTTGGAGTTGTAGCCGGGAGATGTCTTATGAGTCTGTCGAATCACCAGTTCAGCTTTAAGGCAATATTGGTTTCTCTCGTGTGTTTCGCGTTACCGGCACTGGCCCTATTGACGCATTGTACCCTGACATCATTTCCAGGTAGTATTCTGGCTGCTATTTTGAAGTATGTGTTTTTGGCGGTTTCTGTGGTGGTCGGATTCATCCCAGGTCTGATGATCAATGCGGCATTTTCGGCTTTAAAAGCATCAGAAGATCTGGCGGCGGGAGTAGTGATCGCCATTTTGTTTGTTGTTCCGACGGTTGAAGGGGCGTTGCTTGGCGGGAGCATTGTGGATGCGGTTAATCCGCTCAGTAGATGGCTTCCGGATGCGGTAGTCGAGGATGAAGACGGGAGTGAACATCGGATTTTTTTTACTTAGGAATACATGCGATAGTTTGATACCATGCATATCTGCATTGGGATAATTGACTTGTATCAGCCACCGTGTGAAAAGCATAACAGACACCTGGTCAGTTATGCTTTTTTATTGATCAAAGGAGTGTGGAGAAACATTTTTTAAATTAATGTAAAAGCTTGATTTTTGGCAGTGTTTGTAGTAGACTTGGGGACGGTGTAACAGCCATAACAATTTAATCAAACACAGCAGGTTCTGAACCAGAAAGTTTTTCTCACATCGTGGCATACGGCATTGGATGAAGATGCAGTTGTATGAACGGCGGATGAGGGCATTTTCTGATTCGGCTAAGAGGGAAACAGGTGTGAATCCTGTACGATCCCGTCACTGTATTCGGGCACTTTGGCAGCGCGAGGAGCAGAGCGTAGACGATAATAGTTGTGTCTCTGCCTTTTCAAAAAAAGCTGCAGAAAGTTATGCGCGACTGATAGGCCACTGGGAAACTGGGAAGGCAGTTTGCGCGGCTCGTAAGCCAGGAGACCTGCCTGTTGTGCGCAGGGAAGTATTTTTACCGATTCTGGAAAGCTTTTGGCAGGCGGTTCGTGTTTGTTATGTGGATTATTTCGGGGAAATGCCACGAAACGGGCTGTCAAAGGAGCTTTTGACACGGAACGCGTGAAAATGCTTCGGACCACGGGGAATTGGTCTGCGGATGGATTACATAATCCTGTTCAGCTCACCCTTTTACCCTGTGTAAGAGGGTTTTTTAAACCCTTACCTATTTTCACAGGAGGGAATCAAAATGAAAAAAAGAACTGTAAAGGCGCTCGCAGTCGCGCTCGCGATGACTACCGTATTTGCGATGGGGTCCGCGAATGTGTTTGCGGAGGAGGAAACGGAAGCGGCAGCTGCGGCTGAAGTATCAGAAGAGGATCAGGCGGCGGCCGATGAGGTGGCGGCTCTGATCGACGCGATCTATGTGCAGACATGGACGGAGGATACGGATGAGCAGTGCGCGGCGGCGAAGGAAGCCTGGGACGCGCTGACCGACGAGCAGAAGGAGCTGGTCGAGGGCGAGAACGCGGATCCGGATTATTTCGGCAGAGATACTGGCGATGCTTCTCTGGATGACGCGGGGAATGCAGACGAGATCGGCGAGAATGAGATTCTGGTTGTCAGCTTCGGTACTTCTTTTAACGACAGCCGTGTAGAGGATATCAAGGCGATCGAGGACGCGATTGCCGAGGCATATCCGGACTGGTCGGTGAGAAGAGCGTTTACGGCTCAGATTATTATTAATCATGTGCAGGCCCGCGACGGCGAGTCGATTGACAATGTAGAACAGGCTCTGGAGCGCGCGGTGGCAAATGGCGTGAAGAACCTGGTTGTGCAGCCGACGCATCTGATGCACGGAGCAGAGTATGATGAATTGATGGAAGCAGTGGAAGAATATCAGGATCAGTTTGAGTCTGTAGTCGTAGCGGAGCCGCTGCTCGGCGAGGTAGGCGACGACGCAACGGTGATCAATGAGGACAAGGCTGCGGTAGCGGAAGCAGTTGTTGCAGCAGCAGTAGAGAGCTCTGATTATGACAGTCTGGAAGCAGCGGCTGAGGATGGCACCGCAATCGTGCTGATGGGTCATGGTACCTCTCATACGGCGAAGGTTTCCTACAGCCAGATGCAGACCCAGATGAATGAGCTTGGCTATGACAACGTATTTATCGGTACCGTTGAGGGCGAGCCGGAAGAGACCGCCTGCGAAAATGTCATTGAGGCAGTCGCAGAGGCAGGCTATACAAAAGTGATTCTTCGCCCGTTGATGGTTGTAGCCGGTGATCACGCGAACAACGACATGGCCGGTGAGGATGAGGATTCCTGGCTGAGCATGTTCAACGCGTCCGGTCTTTTTGAGAGCGTAGATACGCAGATCGAAGGACTTGGCAGAATCGAAGCGATTCAGGAGCTTTATGTCGAGCATACCGCGGCGGCGATTGAATCTCTGGGACTGAGCACGGATGCAGACGCAGATGAGGCAGAGGACTCTACAGAGACGGCAGCTCTTGCAGATGGCGTTTACACGGTAAATTTTGATACCGACAGCAGCATGTTTCACGTAAATGAGGCATTGGACGGCAAAGGGACTCTGACCGTGGAAAATGGAGAGATGACTGTCCATGTTTCTCTGGTTTCTCAGAGTATTGTGAACCTCTATTACGGGCTGGCTGCGGATGCTGAAACAGAAGGGGCAGAATTACTTCAGCCGACGATTGATACCGTTACCTACAGCGACGGCACGACCGAGGAGGTCTATGGATTTGACATTCCGGTACCAGCTCTGGATACGGAATTTGATGTCGCACTGATCGGGACCAAGGGTGTGTGGTATGACCATAAGGTCAGCGTCTCTGATCCGGTTGCGGTAGAAGAGTAAAAAACCTGCGCGGACAGGCTTTATCCTGTCTGTGAGGGTGAAATGATGCGCTGGGACGCAGAAGATATTTCGGCGTTCCGTGCGCTGGATGGATAGGGTGAAAGGATTCCTCTATTCGATTAGCAGATTACAGGGATTTGCAAGGCGGCCGGGGGAGAGATGAATCCTCCGGCTGTTTCCTCATTCTAACAGGAAGGTTCTCTGAAATTCCTGTGTTTGGCTTATGCTTGCCACGCGATATGATTTACTGAGATTTCACAAAGGAGCAGGAATATGAATAGGAAAAGAAACAGTATGAAAACCTCACTGGCAGTTTTTCTGGCTGCTGCCGGAATGGTGCTTGTGCCTGTCCAGACAAAAACAGCACACGTTCTGGCGGCATCTGAAACGGAATTGGTAACTGCTGCGGATCTTGCTCTTACAGATGGTACCTGGCTGGTTGATGTGACTCTTTCGGGCGGCTCTGGAAAGGCAAGCGTGGAGAGTCCGACGACGATAGTGGTGGAGGATGGAGAGATCACGGCGACGATTATCTTCAGCAGTCCTTATTATGACTACATGCTTGTTGACGGAACGCGGTATGAGCCAATAAATGAAGAAGGCAATTCCACATTTGAGATACCGGCCGCCGGATTTGACTGTGAGATCGCGGTGACGGCTGATACAACCGCGATGAGCACGCCGCACGAGATTGATTATACATTGTATTTCGATTCGGCGAGCATCCGGGAGGCGGATGCAGGTGAATCGGCGGATATCGTCGATACGGCAGATGCAGGTGAATCGGCGGATACTGACGATACGGCAGATGCAGGTGAATCGGCGGATACCGACGATACGGCGGATGCGGGCGAATCGACGAATGCAGGCGATACGGCAGATGCAGGAGAATCGATGGATCTGGGCGATACGGCGGAGCAGGATGATGCGGCGGGGGTGAACAGCACAGAAGATGAGGAAACGGCGGACTATGCAGCGGCCGACACTAGCGACCGCAATTACCCTTCCGGCGAGGACTGGTGCGGTCTTACCTGGGAGCGCAGCCTTGAACTTTTGTACGCGGAGCAATTTACGGTGGATTATTACGAGGGCGGCTACGCGAGGATTGTTATCGCCGACGAGGATGTCTTTCTGGTCGTTCCAAAGGATGCTGAGATTCTGGACGGACTGGAGGATGACGTGACGGTTCTGCAGCAGCCTATTGCGAATATTTATCTGGTGGCAACCTCAGCCATGGACTTTTTTGTTTCTCTGGATGCGCTGGACGCGATCCGGCTCTCCGGGACAAACGCGAGCGGCTGGTATATTGAAGAAGCGCAGGAAGCGATGGAGACGGGCGATATTGTTTATGCCGGTAAATACAGCGCGCCGGATTATGAGCTTATCCTCGCGGAGGGCTGCGGACTGGCGATTGAGTCGACGATGATTTATCACAACCCTGAGGTGCAGGAGAAGCTGGAGTCGTTCGGTATTCCGGTGCTGGTGGAGCGCTCCAGCTACGAGTCTCACCCGATGGGGCGGACCGAGTGGATGAAGCTCTACGCGGTGCTTCTCGGCCTGGAGGATGAGGCGGAGGAGATTTTTAATGAACAGGTCGCGAATGTCACTGCGATTACTTCAGAGGAATCTCTGGATAAGACGGTCGCGTTTTTCTACATTACGTCGGCAGGAACTGCAAATGTGCGCAAATCCAACGATTATGTCGCAAAAATGATTGAACTGGCAGGCGGAACCTATGTCTTTGATGATCTGGGCGAGGATGACAGCGCGCTTTCTACGGTCAATATGACAATGGAAGAGTTTTATGCGCAGGCGTATGACGCTGATTATATCATTTACAACAGTACGATCGACGGTGAGCTGTATACGATGGATGAGCTTCTTGGAAAAAGCGCGCTGCTGGCGGACTTTACAGCTGTGCAGAATGGAAATGTCTGGTGCACCGGGAAAAACCTGTTTCAGGAGACGACGAGCCTGGGCGACCTGATTGTCGAGATTCACACGATACTGGCCGACGAAAATGTGGATGAGAGTGAACTGCAGTTTTTGCATCGAATTACGGAATAAAAATAAATAGTTGCTCAATGCATTCGCTGAAAATATCCTCGTGCCGCTCGAAAAGCAACCTTATTATGAGTATTATGACGAGCTTTCGCGAAAAGAATGGAAGTGCAAAAATGACTGAGAAACAATTAACAAGGAGGCGCGTCCTGTTTTCATTTCTGATCTTACTGGGGCTGGCTGTCCTGCTTTTTATCTGGAACGTAAATTCGGGCAGCGTGAATCTGTCGGTGCCGGAGATTTGCAGGATTATTTTCCTGCGGCAGGGCGACACGACCGCGTACAATATTATCTGGCAGATCCGTCTGCCGCGGATTCTTTCCGTCATCATCCTGGGCGGGGCGCTCTCCGTGTCAGGCTTTCTGCTGCAGACCTTTTTTGGCAATCCGATTGCCGGTCCATTTGTGCTGGGGATCTCCTCTGGTTCCAAGCTGGTCGTGGCACTGGTGATGGTCGGATTTTTGTCTTCTTCCCGGACGATGTCCTCGGGCGAGATGATCATCGCTGCATTCGCCGGAGCCATGATTTCAATGGGATTTGTTCTACTTGTCTCTAATAAGGTAAAAAACATGTCCATGCTTGTCATCTGCGGTGTGATGATTGGCTATATCTGTTCTTCCATCACGGACTTTGTTGTGACCTTTGCAGACGACTCTAACATTGTCAATCTCCACAACTGGTCACTCGGGAGCTTTTCCGGTATGACCTGGAGCAACGTGGCGGTGATGGCCGTTGTGGTCGGAGTAGCAATGGTAATCACCTTTTTCCTTTCCAAGCCGATCAGTGCTTACCAGCTTGGCGAAGTGTACGCGCAGAACCTGGGCGTGAACATCCGCGCATTCCGCGTGGCTCTGATCCTCCTCTCGAGTATCCTTTCCGCCTGCGTTACCGCGTTTGCAGGTCCCATTTCCTTCGTTGGGGTCGCGGTGCCGCATCTGGTAAAAAGCCTTCTGCACACGGCCAGACCGCTTCTTGTGATTCCGGCCTGCTTTTTAGGCGGCGCGGTTTTCTGTATGTTCTGCGACCTGATCGCGCGCACTGTCTTTTCCCCGACCGAGCTCTCCATCAGCTCCGTGACGGCATTGTTTGGCGCGCCGGTCGTTATTTATATTATGGTGAAAAGAAAGGCAGGATAATGGTAATAAAAATGAATGGAAATGTAAAGAAAATGATGAGAAATGATTGACGACTAATTGCTTCTGTGCTATTATGGCGGTATGAATAAAAGCGTAACGGTATAGGAAACTTTATGCACAACTGTGAGTTACCTTTATAATTGTGTGAACAAGGAGGTTTCATATGGCACAGGCAATGGTCAATTTCAGGATGGATGCAGATTTAAAAAAGAATATGGAGCAGACCTGTAAAAAAATGGGACTTACAATGACCTCGGCTTTTACAATGTTTGCTGCAAAAGTGACTCGAGAACAGCGGATACCATTTGAAATCACAGCGGATCCATTTTACAGCGAAGAAAACATCGCAGAACTGGAAAGACGGGTAGCAGAAATAAAATCTGGAAAGTGTACCTTGAAAGAGCATGATTTAATTGAGGAGGATTCATGAGAAAGCTTTGGCGTGATGAAGCCTGGGAAGAATATTTAGAATGGCAGACTAAAGATAAAAAAACGCTAAGCAAAATTAATCAGTTACTTAAAGATATTGACAGGAATGGGTATAAATGTACCGGGAAGCCGGAACCATTGACAGGAAATCTTAGCGGTTTCTGGAGTGTACGTATTGATAAAGTAAATAGAATTGTATTTCGGATAGAGCAGGGGATTCTGGAGATTGTTCAGTGTGGTACGCATTATAGGGATAAATGAACAGTTGCACGAATTCTGGCTATTTTGAAGAGGATGTTAAAGAGATACACAAAACGATATTTAAAAAGAACACTTAGATGATGAATATAAAAGAACCATATTATTTCAGTACAGAAAAGCTGACCGTCGGCTATGATGGCATCCCTCTGATCAGGGAGATCGAGATGCAGGTGCGCCGCGGAGAAATCCTGACGCTGATCGGACCAAACGGCGGCGGAAAGTCAACGATCCTCAAAAGCATTACGCGGCAGTTGAAAACCATCAGCGGCACGGTTTATCTGGAAAATGAAAACCTGCAGAAGCTTTCCGGCAAGGAGCTTTCTCAGAAGATGGCGGTCGTCCTTACAGAGCGGATGCAGTCCGAGCTGATGACCTGTGAGGATATCGTGGCGACCGGCCGTTATCCCTATACCGGGACACTGGGGATATTGACTGATGAGGACCGCGCGAAGGTGCGGGAAGCGATGGAGCTGGTCCATGCACTGGATCTGTGTGACCGGGATTTTAAGGCGATCAGCGATGGTCAGCGGCAACGAATTATGCTCGCCCGCGCGATCTGTCAGGAGCCGGAGATTATCATTCTGGATGAACCGACCTCCTATCTTGATATCCGGCATAAGCTGGAGTTGCTTTCCATTTTGAAAAAACTGGTGGCGCAGAGTCAGGTGGCGGTGATTATGTCGCTGCATGAGCTGGATCTGGCGCAGAAGGTTTCCGACCGGGTGATCTGTGTCCATGGGGAGTACATTGACCGTTATGGTACGCCAGAGGAGGTCTTTACGCCGGAATATATTCAAAAACTATACGGCATCACCGACGGCACCTACGACCCGCTGTTCGGCTGCGTTGAGTTGGCGGCGAATAAGGCTGCCCCGCAGGTATTTGTAATCGGGGGCGGCGGCAGCGCGATTCCGACCTACCGCCGTCTTCAGCGCGAAGGTATTCCGTTTGCCACAGGCGTACTGCATGAAAACGATATTGATTATGAGGTGGCCAAAGCACTCGCCTCCGTTGTGGTTGCTGAGCAGGCGTTTGAGCCCGTCAGCGAAGAAAAGCTGCAGGAGGCTCTGGAAATAATGCGCACCTGCAGCCAGGTGATCTGCTGCGTTCCTTCCTTTGGAACCATGAATGCGCTAAACGCCAGACTGCGCTCAGAGGCAGAGCGGCTGGGTATATTGGTGCACAGAGCCGGGTAAGGCATATCCCATGCGAAGCGTGGGATGCCCGCGCCCCACAATCAAGGATTGGGGGCATATCCCGGCGAGGGCATATCCCATGCGAAGCGTGGGATGCCCGCGCCCCACAATCAAAGATTGGGGACATATTCCGACGAGGGGCATATCCCATGCGAAACGTGGGATGCTCACGCCCCATTATCAAAGATTGGGAGCATAAAAGGGAAAAAGGATGCTCCCCGCCAGCGGAGCATCCTTTTTCCAAATGACAGCATTATTTTGATTTTATATTTCAGTAACAGGCGGCCAGTGGCCAGCTGCTTTGAAATCTACCATGTTTGTAATCTTACCGCACTGCGAAATCCTGCGAATCTTAATCAGCTGCTCAGATGATCTCGTTTTCGTGTGCCATATTCAGCGGAAATTCGGTGTCGCGAAACTTTCATAATAATCATTCAGAAACAGAGCTGCTCTTTTCAGTAAATTTAACATATCCATTCCTCCTTTTACTTTTCGGTGTTGCTGTTAGGTTGTTTTTTCTTTCTGGAGACATCATAACGCATTGACAGAAATATGTAAAATACATATAATGAATGCGCATCGATACCTTTCAGGTATGATAGAGGGACGGATTTAACCCTTTAACCATTTAACCTTTAACCTTAACCTTAACCTTAACCTGAACCATTTACCTGACCTTTACCTGACCGATTTTTATAGACAGGATTTAGGACTTGTAATCGGAAGGAGGCTTCCATGGAACTGAGACATATCCGTTATTTTCTGGCCGTGGCGGAGGAGATGAGCTTTACACGGGCCGCGGAGAAGCTGTGTATTGCGCAGCCGCCCTTGAGCCGTCAGATCAGGGATCTGGAGGAGGAGTTGGGCGTGACTCTGTTCATCCGCAAGCCGCATGCGCTGCAGCTGACTGAGGAGGGGCAGGTGTTTCGCCAGTATGCCTCCAGAGTACTGGATCTGGTAAATAAGTCTGCGGAGGATGTAAAAGAGATCCACAGCGGCCTTCATGGTACGATTTATCTGGCCTCCGTGGAAGGGCATGCCCCGGCACTGTTTTCCAGATGGATTGCCGGTTTTCAGAAATTACATCCCAAGGTTTCCTATAATCTCTGGAACGGAAATTCTGACGAGGTGATCAATCGGCTGACGAAAGGTCTGTGCGAGCTGGCGCTGATTATGGAGCCGCATAATGCGGAGGGCGTCTTTTCTCTGCCAGTTTATTCGGAACCCTGGATCGCGATGATTCCCTCCGAATGTCCCCTGGCGCAGGAGCCAGGCGACACGGTGGATTTTCAGCGCGTTATCCAGTATGATCTGATCATTCCATCCCGGGATTCCCGCCTGCAGGAGATCAGCGGATGGCTGTCTTCCCCGGAGAAAAAGCTGAAGGTGCGCTGCCGCATTGCCCATATGCTGAATGCCTACGAGTTGACGAGGCAGAATGTCGGCATCACGATTTATCCGGCTTCCGCCAATATCGGCACGGATTCTTCTGTCTGTATTAAGAAGCTGGTGAATCCGCAGATGACAGCTTCCTATGTCCTGATCTGGAATAAGAATCATAAGCTTTCACATGCAGCGGAAGAATTCCTGAAATACGTGCAGGGGCTTGTGCAGGTATAAGGAGCCGCTGTTTCTTGTAGAGATATATGAAAAAAACACACTTTTCTGAAAAAAGAATCACTGAAAGAGGTGGTTCTTTTTTTTATGATATTACAAAGGTTTTGAATTGGATGGGAGGAGGAAAATGGATGAACGGATATGAGTATTTAGACGAAAAAGGAACCTTCCGGCTGCATTATCCGGATCAGACGGGGTATCTGTATTTCCCGGTGGCAGGTGAAAATGGTTTAAAAGGCGCATTGACGCCGAATCTGTGCGGGGATCTGAAGATGGACCAGAACACCTTTGTCCTTCAGCCAGTCAGCGCGGAGGATCTGGCGGAATCAAAGGCGGGACGAAACTTCTGGTGTGTGACAGATGATGGTATCTGCTGGTCTGCCGCGGGCAATTCCGCCATGGCGGAGATGGAGCGGTTTTCTGCCTTGCCAGAAGAAAAGGACGACAGGGGCAATCCTGGCTGTATGAAGCAGGACTGCTTCGCCGCAACTTCTGAGGAAAATAGAAAAAGAAAGACGGACATCAGCAATTGGAATTGTGCGGTGCTTACGGCCGGACCGATGTGGCAAAGTGTCATGCGTAGAGATCGAAGAACACATCTGGAAGCAGAGATTACAAGCTTTGTGCCGGTATCGGATGTGCTGGCAGAAATGATGATGGTGCAGATCAGAAATGCCGGCGAAAGTCCGGTGCGATTCTCGCCGATCGCTGCGGTGCCGCTTTACGCGAGGAGCGCGGATAATATTCGTGATCATCGGCATGTCACGAGCCTGCTGCATCGGATATCTACCACGGAGGATGGCGTATTTGTACACCCTACGCTTACCTTTGACGAGCGCGGACATCAGCGCAATACAAAGACATATTTTGTGACAGGATGTGATGGAACTGGCGCAAAGCCGATCGGGTTTTGTCCGGTACTGGAGGATTTTGTCGGGGAAGGCGGCAGCCTCCTCTGGCCGGAAAAGGTCGTGCGCAACCTGCCCTTTGAGAAGCCGGGGCGGGAATATGCCGGTTATGAGGCTATCGGCGCATTGCGTTTTGCGGATGTGACATTGCAGCCGGGGGAAGAGTGCGCTTACCTGATTCGAATTGGAATGTCAGAGCAAGAAAGCATGCCGCAGAACTGTGATACTGTGCGAGTAGCTGCGGATACGGAGCGTGCACAGGGCATGCAGTCTGAGCGGTTGGAACCGGATGGGATCCGGACGGTTACGGGCATTCAGAACATACAGCGCGGGCAGGCAGAACGGACGGTATACGGCACTTGCCGAACGCTTGCGGAGGCCAGTAACGCACTGCAAATGACGAAGGATTACTGGAACAGCCGGATCCGTGTGCAGATCAAGAGCGGCGATGCCGCGTTTGACCGCTGGATGTACTGGGTGACCTTTCAGCCGATTCTGCGCCGGATTTATGGCTGCTCGTTTTTGCCGCATCATGATTATGGAAAAGGCGGCCGGGGATGGCGGGATCTCTGGCAGGACTGTCTGGCTCTTCTGATCATGAACCCGGACGGCGTGCGGCAGATGATTATCGATAACTGCGGCGGTGTGCGTTTTGATGGCACAAATGCGACGATTATCGGCAGCCGCCCCGGCGAATTTATCGCTGACCGCAATCATATTACCCGCGTCTGGATGGACCATGGCTTCTGGCCGCTGTTTACAGTGAAATTTTATCTGGACCAGACCGGAGATTTTTCGGTGCTGCTTAAGGAATGTACTTATTTTAAAGACCGGCAGGAAATGCGGGGGACGGCGGCAGATGAGAATTGGGGGGCGGAGTACAGACCAGTGCTTCGGGATCGGAATGGAAAAGTCCACACTGGGACGGTGCTGGAGCATCTGCTGGTTCAGAATATGACCGCCTTTTATGAGAGAGGAGAACATGACCACATCCGCCTGCGCGACGCGGACTGGAATGACGCGCTTGACATGGCATCTGAACGCGGAGAGAGTGTAGCGTTCACGGCAGCTTATGCGATGAATCTGGAGACTCTTTCGGAAATCCTGTTGAAGCTGAAAGAAAAATCAGGGATGGCGCAGCTGGAACTTTCACAGGAGATGGAACTTCTTTTTACCGGGTTTGAGTCTTCCAATCAGTGGGAGCAGGGAGCGAATGCAGGCGGCAGAGATTCTGACAGCCAGGATTTGCACAGTCAGAGCGCAGAGAATCAGAAGTCGGACAGCCAGAAAAAGCAGGCGGTGCTTCATGCCTACTGCGCATCCTGCTATCCGACTGTATCAGGGCGCAGTGTTTTTCTAGATACCGAGTATGCTGCTGAAATTCTTCAGAAAATGGCCGACGAGATACGCGGGCACATCCGCGAAAACGAATGGATTCAGGATCAGGAGAATGGCTGGTTTAACAGTTATTATGATAATCACGGAAACGCTGTGGAAGGAATTTTCGGGGAAGAGCGCCGGATGATGCTGACTGGCCAGGTCTTCACGATTATGTCCGGAACCGCGACCGACGGACAGACGGAGCAGATCGTCCGCGCAGCGGATCGGCTGCTCTATGAAAAACGCCTGGGCGGCTACCGGCTGAATAGCGATTTTAAAGAAGTAAAAACAGATTTAGGAAGAATGTTCGGGTTTGCCTACGGCCACAAGGAAAATGGGGCAGTCTTTTCTCATATGGCGGTGATGTTCGGCAATGCTCTTTACCGGCGCGGATTTGCAAAAGAAGGATTTCAGGCGTTGAACAGTCTGTACGAGCAGGCGTCAGACTTTGAAGTGAGCCGGATTTATCCGGGAATACCGGAGTATTTTAACGACCGGGGCAGAGGCATGTATCATTATTTGACCGGCGCTGCGAGCTGGATGCTGATGACGGTGGTTACGCAGATGTTCGGCGTGCGTGGTGAGTATGGAGACCTGCTGCTGGAGCCGAAGCTTCAAAAGAGCCAGTTTGATGCTGAAGGCCGGGCAGAACTGTGCACGGATTTCGCTCACAGGAGCTGGCATGTAGTTTATTGTAATCCGGAGAAGCTGGATTATGGCGCGTACGTGATTAAAAAGATATGGATCAATGGCAGTGCGCAGGCTGTCCCGGAAGCGAGTGCTTTGTTCCGGATGCCTGCGGAGGAAATCGGGCGGCTAAGTGTAGGAACGCCGGTGTCTGTAGAAGTGGAACTGGGACCGGCGCCGCTTTAACAGCCCTCCGGATGCCGATACCCAGGCTTGCTGCGCAGAAGAGAGTTCGAATAAGGCATGCCGATGAAAGATTAAGAAAAAGACATAATGATACTAAGCGGAAGCTGGAATATTAGCGACAGACAGAAGGCAAGGAGGAGACTATGGACAGGAAAGCAGCATCCTTTGTGATGGAAAATTATGGAAAGAAACCGACATTTGCGAGCTTTTTGCCGGGAATCAGCGGGGTGCGGGGGATTCCACTGTGGTGCTATTATGTGAACCGCGGGCAATGTGTGGTGAGTTTTGGTGCGGAAAATAAGGATAAGGCGATTATGGAGTTTTATCCGGCGCAGGACGCGTATCAGAATGCAAAACGCATGGGGTTCCGCACGTTTTTGCGTGTAAATGGAAAGTACATGGAACCGTTTGCTAACGAGGAGCAGCCGCATCAGATGCGGATCTTTAAGAACAGCCTGGAGATTTCCTGCGAGGAGGCAGGGATGCGGACGGAAGTGTCTTATTTTACCCTTCCAAATGAAGAACTTGGCGCCCTGGTCCGCACGGTGAAGGTGACCTATGTGGGGGAGAAGGCGCAGGAGCGGGACTACGAAAGCTGCAAGGCAGCGGGCACTTGGTCAGAAGCTGCTGCACATGCTGCGGCACAAACCAGGATGGTTCATGGCTCAGGCTGCGAGAATGGAAATACATTTTCAAAAAATGCGCCTGAAAGCAGGGAGGCAGACGCAGAAACAATCGTCCTGGAAATCCTTGACGGAATGCCTGCCGTGGTGCCTTATGGTCTGTCAATTGAGATGACAAAGATGATGAAGGAGCTCTCGAAGGCCTGGATGGAGTCGGAAGTGATCGAGGATGAAATCACCTGCTACCGGGTGCGGGCGAGCATGGGCGATTCGACGGTGGTGCGTGCGGTGGAAGGCGCCAATTTTTCCATCGGTATGACAGCGGACGGCACGCGGCTGAAGGCTGTGGCGGATCCGGAGGCGGTCTTTGCCTATGACAGCTCCCTGGGGGCTCCGGTGACCTTTGCGCTGGATGGACTGGATGGGGTGAACGCGTATCCTGCGCTGCGCCAGAACCTGTTTCCGTGCAGCTTTTTCGGAATTAAAAAGACCCTGCGTCCCGGAGAGTCAGTGACTTTGTATGAACTGATCGGCCAGGCAGAGCACATGAAGGAACTGAAAAAGTTTGGCAAAAAGTGTCTGGATGCAGCTTATTTTTCTGAAAAAAGGACGATCGCAGACAGCCTCGCCGAGGAGCTTGGCGCACACATGGACTGCCACACGGCAGATCCGGTGTTTGACGAATATTGCCGCTATACCTTTATGGACAATGCCCTGCGCGGCGGCGCGCCGGTGCTGCTGGGGGAAACGGAAAAATACGGCGGCGATGCATCTGTGACATCCGGAAAAACTGCGGAACACGGGGAATCATTGACGGAATCTGAACAGACGAAAGAACTGCCCCCGACAGCAAAGGTTTTTTACGTTTATTCAAGAAAGCATGGGGACCTGGAGCGGGAATACAATTATTTCTCTTTAATGCCGGAATTTTATTCACAGGGGAACGGAAACTTCCGCGATGTCAACCAGAACCGCCGCTGCGACCCGCTGTTTTTCCCGTTTGTGGGTGATTTTAATGTCCGCGCGTTTTATTCACTGCTGCAGCCGGACGGCTACAATCCGCTCGGAATCGAGAAGATTACCTATGAACTGGACAAAGCAGCTTGTCCGGAGCTGTTTCAGGAAGAGGCTTCTTTGGCGGGAAAGAAAAATCCGGATATCGCAGACAGACAGAAAAATGGTGACAGCGGATGTCATAAAGAGGATACTTCGAAACTGGGAGGAACATTTACCTTCACGCCGGGAAGTCTTTACCGCATGATTTCTGAAAAAGTATCAGCGGAATATCAGGAATCCTCTTCATTCGTGCAGGATTCTGCGAAAACACTGCAGGAAGCGCACACAACGGAAATATATTCAATGGAAATGCAGCTGGAATCGACCCTGGAGGATACACTGCAGCCGGAAGCAGACGCCCGCATTGAAGCACTTTTTTCAAAATGTCTTTCGTTGGCGACTCCTTTGGTGAACGGGAAGTTTGGAGAGGGCTACTGGACAGATCACTGGATTTACAACCTGGATCTGATCGAAAATTATCTGCGTGTTTTTCCGGAAAAAGAAGAAGAACTGCTTTTTGAGCCGGCATGTACCTGGTTCCGCCCGCAGGCAGGCGTGCTGGAGAGGCGGAAGCGCTACGAAAAAACGGAGAATGGGATCCGTCAGTACCATTCCCTCATCGAAGGCCTGGAGGCAGAGCCAGGATGCGAGAATGAGCTGCTGCTCTGCGATGCACATGGCAAAGGCCGGGTGATTCATGCGAGCATTATGGAGAAGCTGGTGATGCTCTGCGTGACCAAATTTGCTGCGCTGGATGCTTACGGCATGGGAATTGAGATGGAGGGCGGTAAGCCGGGCTGGTATGACGCGCTCAACGGTCTTCCGGGACTTTTAGGCTCCTCGGTCTGTGAGCTTGGCGAGCTCTCCCGTAATCTGGAATATACAATCCGCTCCCTGAAAAAATATGGGCGGGATGTAGAAACCCTGGCGGAGCTGGCGGATTTTTATGAAATGGTTCGTGAGATTGCGCATGAGGAGAGAGAAGAACTGCATGCTTCGGGTGAGGCGCTTTCCTTCTGGAACCGTATCAATGACGCCAAAGAAGCATACCGGCAGAAGGTTTATGCCGGGGTGAGCGGGGAAAAGACGGTTCTGAAAGCCAGCGCACTGCTGCCGGTGCTGCAGGAATGGCTGGAGCTGGTCAACGCGGGACTTCAAAAAGCAACAGAGGCCGGAGACGGCATTTGCCCTTCTTACTTCTATTATAATGTAACCTCGTATGAAGAGAGCAGTGAAGGAATTCTGCCGACTCATTTGGAACAGGTGAGTCTTCCGCATTTCCTTGAGGGGCCGGTGCATGCCTTGCGGCTTCCGGCACCGGAAACAGAAAAAAGGACGATGTATGGCCGCATAAAGGAAAGTGCATTGTATGATAAAAAGCTTTCTATGTACAAGGTCAACGAACCCCTCGCGGGCAGCTCCTTTGAACTCGGCCGCTGCCGGGCATTTACGCCGGGATGGCTGGAAAATGAGTCCGTATGGCTGCATATGGAGTACAAATATCTGCTGGAGCTTTTGAAATCCGGGCTTTATGAGGAATTCTTCCAGGATTTCCATGCGGCGGCAGTGCCGTTTTTAGACCCGGAAGTATATGGGAGAAGCGTTTACGAAAATTCCTCCTTCCTGGCAAGCAGCGCAAACCTGGATCCGCGCAGACACGGACGCGGATTTGTGGCCCGCTTAAGTGGCTCCACGGCGGAATTTATTCATATGTGGACGCTGATGATGTTTGGGAAACAGCCCTTTGTGATGAATGAGAAAAACAGAACCCTGACGCTTTCCTTGCAGCCGGCCCTTCCCGCGTGGCTGATTCCGGCGGACGGCATTGTAGAGGCAAAATTCCTTGGGAACACGACTGTTCGTTATCATTTCCCGGAACAGAAGGACTATCTGCCGGGGCAGTATGCGATCGAAAAAATGATTTTGCGGTACTGCGATGCGGAAGAGGGCAGTGGCTGTACAGGCGGTTCAGCGGTGAACGGTTTAGAAGTGGAGTACGATACCGGTACCCTGCCGGAGACAGCTGCGCTGGATGTACGGAACGGAAAAGTGAAAAGGATGGAAGTGTTTCTTCATTAAATAAGTTGAACGCTATTCCTTTTGCTTTTGATTGCCTTATTCCCGCGAAGCATAGATCCGTCGGCATGGCCGACACCTTATGACATAGCTTGCACGGATATTTGACTTGAAGAATAGCATCCATGAAGAAGACCTGCACATTTCGGTGGCAGGTCTTTTCCATGCGCGGAAAATACTACAACAAGACTGTAAAAATTTAAATAAATGACGATTCGCTTTTTTATATTGCAAAGAAGCTATTTTCAGGTATAATCAATGATAAGAACAGATTCTTGTAATGATTCAGAATAGTAAAGAAATAAAATTGCATCTTAAGGGAGGTGTGACGGCGAATGGCAAAAACTTTTAATGTTACCGGAGCATGCAATCCTGCCAGACACTACATGGTTGATCTGAAATCCAGACTGGAAGAAATCAAAAAGATGGTGGACGCGGGGGATTATTTTTCCATCAACCGTGCCAGACAGTATGGAAAAACGACTACTTTGCGTGCATTGGCAAAGTATCTGGAAGATGATTACGTGGTACTGAGTCTTGATTTTCAGAAAATGAGTACGGCGGATTTTTCAACGGAGTCTGATTTTGTGAAAGGACTCTCTCGAGAGGTTTACAGAGTGATCCGCCGAATTCCCGCGATACCGGACGAAACTGCCCGGGAAATCAGGAAAATGGCAGGAATAGGAGAAAATGGACAGAGCAGCGGAGCTTTTAAACTGGGGGATCTTTTCTTTTGCTTCAGCGACTGGTGTGAGCTTTCGGATAAGCCGATCGTCCTGATGATTGATGAAGTGGATACTGCTTCCAATAATCAGGTGTTTCTGGATTTTCTGGCGCAGCTGAGGGCCTATTATCTTGATCGGGATACAACCCCCACCTTTCAGTCGGTGATTCTGGCAGGTCTATACGATATTCGCAATCTGAAAAGGAAAATTCGTCCTGATTCTGAACACAAACAGAATAGTCCGTGGAATATAGCGGCTGAGTTTGATGTCGGTATGAGTTTTGCAAAGGATGATATAGCCGGGATGCTCAGACAATATGAATCTGACTATCATACGGGAATGGATATTGACAATTTAGCAGGAAACCTTTTTGATTATACATCGGGGTATCCTTATTTGGTTTCCCGATTATGCAAGCTTATGGATGAGAAAATTGCAGGCAGCAGTCAGTTTAATGATAAAACCGCTGCGTGGTCCAAAGCAGGCCTGATGGAAGCGGTAAAGCTTTTACTGAATGAGTCAAACGCCCTGTTCCAGTCTCTGACCGGAAAGGTGAGAGATTATCCGGTGCTTCGAACGACTCTGTATGAGCTGCTTTTTACTGGGAAACAGGTCCAGTACAATGAATTAAATGAGTATATTGAGATGGCGGCCATGTTTGGGTTTGTGAAGAATGCAAATGGATCAGCTGTCATTTCCAATCGGATTTTTGAGACAGTTCTGTATAACTGGTTCATTTCCGAGGAGTTTATGGACAGCAAAATGTATGATTTCGGTGTTCAGGAGAAAAACAAGTTCGTGACAGGAGGCCATCTGAATGTCAGACTGGTGTTAGAGCGTTTTATCGAAAGCTTTGATTATCTTTATGGAGATCAGGACGAGGCTTTTCTGGAGGATGTCGGAAGGCGCTATTTTATGCTGTATCTGAAACCCATTATTAATGGCGTGGGAAATTGCTATGTGGAAGCACAGACGAGAAACCGGGAAAGGACAGATCTGGTCATTGACTATCGTGGCGAACAATTTATAATCGAACTCAAAATATGGCGTGGAAATGCTTACAACCAGCGGGGAGAAGACCAGTTGGTCGATTATCTGAATTACTTCCATCTGACGAAGGGGTATATGCTGAGCTTTTGCTTCAATAAGAACAAAAAGGTCGGTATAAAGGAAATTCCTTTAGGGGATAAGACCCTGATAGAAGCAGTTGTTTGATTGATATGTATGGAAATGTAGGAAAGTTCTGTGCTTAAAAAGCGCGGAGCTTTTTTACATACTGCTGTGTAAGGAATTATTACGGCTAAAGCGGGATGCCGCCAACATACTGCAATCGTGCAGAGAGCAGGAGACAAGTATCTGTTCTCGATTATAAAAAAACGACACCTCAATAAAAAATAAACCACTTTTTTTCTCTTCCGAAATTTTTATAATGAACACAGCTTTGAAACAGAAGTAAAAAAATTTAAAGGAGGAATATGAAATGAAGGCTAGAAAACTGATGGCACTGGCGCTTGCGGGCGCAATGACGGTATCCATGGCATCGGTGGGCATCACCGCTTCCGCGGAAGGGTACGAGGGCGAGAGCCTTGTGATCTGGACACTGGCAGACGACCTGATAGACTTCGCTGAGAAGTTCCAGGAGACCTACGGAGTAGAGTGTGAGGTGGTCGTGATCGAGCCGGCCAACTATCCGACCAAGGTACAGACCGCACTGTTGGCCGGCGAGTCCGAGCCGGATATCATCGTGGCGGAGCCGCAGATGCTGGAGAGCTTCTATGAGGCAGGCTTCTTTGCAGATCTGGACGAGTTCGGCGCACAGGATTACGCAGATCAGATCGTAGACTACATCTGGCTGGCAGGCCAGGATTCCGACGGCGTACAGAGAGCGATCTCCTATCAGATCACTCCGGCTGGTATTTATTATCGCCGTGACATCGCAGAGGAAGTATTTGGCACAGACGATCCGGATGAGATCGGGGCACTGTTTGCAGACTATGACACCATTCTTGAGACCGCACAGACTTTGAAGGACGCGGGATACCGCATTTTTGCTTCTGACGCTGAGATGAATTATTTCTCAGGCGACGAGGCCTGGGTTGTGGACGGCACACTGAATGTTGCACAGTCCAGATATGATTACATGGATCTTTGCATTGAGCTTTATCAGGGAGACCTGACCGCATATGCAAACCAGTGGTCCACACCGTGGTATCAGGCAATGGCAGGCGAGGTTCCGATCCTGACAGCTGACATCCAGAGCTATTCAGATGATTCTGTAAACGTTTGGGATTCTGAATCCTTCGCAGAGGCGACCGCAGACTATGAGACTACCGAAGTATTCGCGTTTGGTCTTCCGAGCTGGGGCGTTCTGACCATGAGAGACAACGTAGGCGAAACCTCCGGACTCTGGGGCGTATGCGCAGGCCCGAGCTACGGCTTCGGCGGCGGCACCTTCATCGGTATCTCTTCTCAGTCTAAGAAGCAGGATCTGGCATGGGAATTCGTGAAGTTCTGTACGCTGGATGAAGAGACAGCTGAGTGGTGGATCGAGTACTCTGAAGGCGATGCAGTTTCCCTGATCTCCGTACTGGAAGCACACGCAGATGATGAGAACGAAGTTTACGGCGGCCAGAAGCTCTATGCACTGTGGCTGGAGCTGGCAGAGGGCATCGATTATTCACTCGTAACAAAGTATGATACCCCGATCGGCGATGCATGGGGCAGCGCGATTTCTTCCATCAAGACAGGCGAAATGTCGAAGGAAGACGCGATCAGCAACTTCTATGACACCATAGAATCTACCTATCCGGAGCTGACGGTTGTAAGAGAGTAGTGAGAATCCTGATACATAAACAGGAAACAGCTGGAAAGAAACAGTTGGCAGTGAGCTGCCAAATGTGTAACAGCTGAAAGTAAACATTCAGATGATTTTGCGGCGCCAGGCATCCAGAGCAAGGGTGCCTGGCGCATTCACTTTCATTTGTTATGTGCAGGAGCGCAAAAGAGAACTGCAGCATGACTGCTGCGTATCGTTTGCTCTGCTGCGGAAAATGAGGGAAACGATAGAATGGCAGGATTTTCATATGACCTGACATTTTAGAGAGGGGGAAAGACATGAACTCGAAACCGAAAAAGAATGTTCTGGAAAGGTACAACCGGACTGGTTATCTGTTCTGTGCTCCGTTCGTGATCGTATTTCTGATTTTCAGTGTTTATCCGGTACTGCGGACACTGTATATCAGCTTTACCAGCGCGACGCTGACTGCAAGAAATGCCACTTTTGTCGGTCTTTCCAATTACAAAAGGGTGATTAACGATAAGTTTTTCTGGAGAGCGCTCGGAAATACCGTGCGGATCTGGGGTGTGAATATTGTACTGCAGCTGGGGCTTGCGTTCCTGCTGACGATTGTATTCAGCGATGTGAAATATAAGATGCGCGGCCTTGGCATTTTCCGTGCCCTGTATTATCTGCCGAATATTATCGCCGCGACTTCCATCGCGTTTCTGTTTCAGACACTTCTGGACTGGCGGTACGGCACCTTTAATCAGATCATCAACATGGTATACAAATTGTTTGGACAGAGCTACAATCCGATCGACTGGCTGGGCTCCTCCGCAACGGCGGGCTATGTGATCGCGGTGATCAGCGCCTGGATGTGGTTCGGCAATTCCTTTATCATGCTGATGGCCGGCGTGCAGGGTATCTCAAAAGAATACTTTGAGTCCGCTGCGATCGACGGAGCGAATCGCTGGAAGATTTTCGGAAAAATTACGCTCCCGCTGCTGCGCCCGATTATGCTTTACGTGACGATCACCTCTCTGATCGGCGGTCTGCAGATGTTTGACCTGCCGTACCTGATGTCTTCGAAGAGCAGCGCATCGTACCAGTCGGTGCAGACGGTGGTTATGTATCTTTACAAATTCGGCTTCGAGACCGGGACAACCCAGATCGGCTATGCTTCTGCAATCGCTTATGTGCTGTTCCTGATCATTCTGGTGTTCTCTGTCATTCAGCTGAAATTCTTGAATAAGGAGGATTGATGATATGTCAACATGGGATAAAGTAAAAAAAGGCATCCTCTATTTCCTCCTGATTCTTCTGGCGGTCACCTGCCTGATTCCATTTTTGCTGATGATGGTTAATGCTACCAGAAGCGGCAGCGAAATCGTGAGCTCATTCACGCTGATTCCGAGCACGCACCTGAAAGAAAACTGGGAGACTGTATTTTCTTATTTTAATCTTTTTAAAGGCATGTTTAACAGTGTCTGTGTGGCAGTGCCCGCAACTTTGCTGTGCGCGTATTTTTCCTCACTGACAGCCTACGCGCTGGCGATGTACAAGTTTAAGGGAAGCAAGGTTCTGTTTTACACGATCCTCGTTTTTATGATGATTCCCGGGCAGCTGAGCCTGATCGGTTTCTACAACCTGTGTACATCCCTGCACCTGGTCAACTCCTACATCCCGCTGATCATCCCGGCAATCGCTTCGCCGGGAACGGTCTTCTTCCTGCGGCAGTACGTGCTCTCCGTCCTTCCGCCGGAGCTGATCGAGGCGGCGAGAATCGACGGCGCAAGCGAAGTTTATTCGTTCCACAGAATCGTGATTCCGATCATGTCCCCGGGCATCGCGACTATGTCCATCGGCGCATTCATTGGAAACTGGAACAGCTACCTGCTGCCGATGATCATCCTGAATAAGAATGAGAAGTTTACACTGCCGGTCATGATGGCGACATTGAAGGCCTCCACCGATATCAACGCGAACCAGGGTGCGATCTACCTGGCAGTTGCGATTTCAGTGATTCCGATTATTATAGTATTCTGCTTCTGCTCGAAATACATTATCGGAAGTATTTCCGTAGGCAGCGTGAAGGGCTGATGAGCGGCGGCTGGCTGTCAGTGGTGAGTGAATCGCTTACACGGATATTTGGCGGCTGACTGCCAATCAATTAAGAAAGACTACAAAGTGAATTTAGAGCCGGGGCATTGTGTGTGCTCCGGCTTTTTCATGAAAAACCGCCTTGAAGCGGCGACGGTGTTGTGGTAAGCTGAAAAATGAGATCGATATAGTCAGGTATAAACGTGCAGATAAAGAAGAATGCTCTTCTGTATATTGGCCAAGAAGAATACAGGAAGTGTTGTTTTGGCGCATAAATCCGGGAGGAGGCAGGAATGGGCAAAAGAAGGATCACGGAAAAAAGTGAGAAAAAAAGGAGAAAAGTCCAGGAAAAAAGCCAGAAAAAAGGCGGATTAAAAATCTGGCAGGACAACTGCAGAATATTTGGCGTGCTTCTTCTGGCGGGAATGCTTGTATCTTTGGCAGCTTTTGCAGGGGGATGGACGCAGACGGCTTTTGCCTCCGCAAATGAAGATGACGCAGATGCCGCCGGAACAGAAGCTTCCCCCGGCTGGAGCGCATATGCCGATGAGCCGGTCACCCTCGACTGGTACATCAATTATTCCTGGTTTACGACCGGCTGGGGTGAAAACGCGGTATCGCAGAAGATTACGGAGGAGACCGGTGTGACCGTGAATTTCATTACGCCGGCGGGGACCGAGTCGGAAAAGCTGGCCGCGATGATTTCTGCGAATTCGCTGCCGGATATCATTACTCTTGGCTGGTGGGAAACTCAGCTCGACGAGATGATCGCAAAGGATCTGGTCTATGCGCTTAACGAGCTGGCCGGGGAGTACGAGCCTTATTTTTTCACAGCAGCGGACGATGAGGTGGTCGCCTGGTACCAGAGCGAGGATGGGAATCTTTACTGTTATCCCAATTCTACATACACGCCCGCGGATTATGAAGAGTATGATACGATCGGCTCTAATCAGACGTTTCTGGTGAGAAAGGATATCTATGAGGCCATTGGCAATCCTGACATGTCTACTCCGGAAGGCTTTATGGAGGCGGTGCGGATGGCAGCGGAGCTGTATCCCGAGGTAGACGGAGAGCCGCTGATTCCGATCGGGGCGGATGTCTTTACTTCAGAAGGGTGCAATTCCTTTGACCTGTATCTGCAGAATTTTCTTGCGATCCCCTATGAGGATGAAAATGGGATTTATTATGACCGCTATACGGATGAGGAATACATCACCTGGCTGAAGGTTTTCCGCCAGCTGAATGAGGAAGGCTATCTTTCTACGGATATCTTTATCGACCAGCGGACCCAGATGGAAGAGAAAATCGCGCAGGGGAGATATTTCTGCATGCTCTACCAGCGTACCGATATGGAGGATCAGGAAAAATACCTGTACGCCAATGATCCGGACAGCATCTATATTGCGGTGGACGGCCCGGCAAACAGCGCGGGGGATGATCCGGTGCTGCCCGGCGCGGGACTGAATGGCTGGACGGTGACATTAATTTCGAAAAACTGCCAGGAACCGGAGCGGGCGATTGAACTGCTCACGTATCTGATGAGTGAGGAAGGCCAGCTTACGACTTACCTCGGCGTGGAGGGAGTCACCTACGATGAGGTGGATGGCGATTATGTGGTAAAGGAGGAGGTACAGGAGCTTCTGAACACGGACCGGACAACGTATGACCAGCTGTATGGGGCGGACAATGCCTACTGGATGCTGCAGGATAACGTGCTTCAGCTGCAGTGGAGACAGTCCACGGACGCCTCGGAGGATCCCTGCCTGGCGCTGGAGGAGTGGACCTACCCCTACACGCAATATCTGGGGCAGTATGAGATCAGCTTTTCCCTGGGTACGGATGTGGGATACAGCTGGAATGCCATTCAGGAGCTATGGGGAAATACGCTCCCGGAACTCCTGCTTGCAGAGTCAGAGGAGAAATTTGACGAGATTCTGGCTGCATTTGTGGAAGAGCGGGACGCGCTCGGCTATGATGAGGTGGTGCTTGCCTGTACGGAAAAAGTGCAGGCAGCGAAAGAGCGGCTGGGCATTGAGTAGAAAGAAGCCGTGAAGGATTGCCTGAAGGTAGAATGAGGAAAACCTGGAAGACGAAATCTGACAGATGGCAGAGTAATCCGCGAATAGAAGAAGGAAATCGAAGAACCGCATGAAGTGAGGAAATAGAAGATGAAGCCGCATAAAAAATGGCAGGCCCTTGGCCTGAAAGCAAAATTTACAATCGTGATCGTCTGCCTGGTCTGGGTGCCTGTGATTGCATTTGCTGTGCTGTTTTTTCAGGGGAAGCAGGAGAGCCTGTTAAAAGAAGCTTCCCAGGCTCTGGAGCTGGAGCTGCAGGATACGAGCACACAGCTGGCTGCCTATGTGGATTCCATCAATATGTCGACCCAGCTTTTCCTGAGTGATACTTCGCTGATCGATTTCCTGGAGCGGGTCAGCGCGGACGAAGAAATGACGACAGAGAAAATTCGCAATTTTTATAAGGAAACGATTGCCTCGCTGGAGCGTCTGATTTATAATAACCCTTACCTTTATCAGATCCGGGTTTACGCGGACAGCGATACGATGCAGGAAATGATGCCGGTGCTGTACCGGATGAGCCGGATGGAAAAGCTCTCCTGGGCAGAGGAGGAGGCTGGATGGGACGGCTGGCATTTTGACTATGAGGATACATTATTTGACACCGGCGCGAATGACAGCGGAGAAAAAATCGCTTCCTGTGTCACCAGAATTGAGTCCTATGGCTATGGAGAGATCGGGATCCTGGAGGTGGCGATCAGCATGGAGACACTGTTTTCCGGCCTTTATGAGCAGAGCAATGACCAGTGGCACTGCTTTGTGGATGAGGATGGCACGATCTATTTTGGTGAGGATGAAAGTGACGTTCACCTGGAGCAGGCGGAGCACATCTTTGCAGAAATTTCACCTGAAGACACCGGCGCGGCCCAGATCAGCACAGTTCACTTCGATGGTGCCAGGGTGCTGGTCGGCAGTTTTTATTCAAAAGGTCTGGGTGGAACATGGTATTCCATCTATGATCTTGGCACGGTAACCGACCAGCTGAATCAGGTATGCAGCCTGGTATTTTCCACGATTGCTGTGCTGCTCCTTTTGCTTACCTGGGTCATTAACCGCTTGGTGAACCGGATGCTGAAGGGATTTTACACGGTGCTTGGCACGGTGCGCGAGGTGCAGAAGGGGAATCTGGACGCACGCGTGCCTGAAGCAGCGGTTTTGCTGTCAGACGAGACGGCAGAGCTTGCGCTGCAGGTCAATAAAATGCTGGATCACATCAACGAGCTGATGGAAGAAAACATTCACCGGGAGGTCCTGGCAAAGAACGCGGAAATCCGCTCTCTGCAGAACCAGATCAACGCGCATTTTATTTACAATGTGCTGGAGTCCATTAAAATGATGGCAGAGATTGAGGAACGATATGAAATCTCCGACGCGGTCACCAGACTGGGCCGTCTGCTGCGCTACAATATGTACTGGACATCGGGGACCGTGACTGTGCGGGAGGAGATCGAGTATATCCGCAATTATATTGCGCTGATGAATCTTCGGTTTGATTACGAAATTTACCTTTCTGAAAATCTGCCGGAGATTGTGCTGCAGCAGAAAATTCCCAAAATGACGCTGCAGCCGATTGTCGAAAATTCGATCTGCCATGGGATCGAGCAGATGGCGGAGGATACCAATATTTATGTGAAAGGTTTTATTCAGGAGGGAGACTGCATCCTGGAGCTGACGGATGCCGGAAATGGTATGAATGAGGAACGGCTCTCCTGGCTGCGAAAAAAAATCGCCGGGACTGTGGAGATAGCTGACACGTGTACGGAAAAGAAAGAAATGAAAAATCCAGATGCCGATATTTTCCCAAAAAGACAATCGGAAGACCACGGCTTCCGTGGTTCACGTAAGGAAGAAGCAGAAGGCAGTGGCACCGGATCTGCCTCCGACAGAACGGTTGGCTCGAAAACCTCCGATTCCGGAATCGGACTGAAAAATGTGCAGGACCGGATCCGCCTGACCTTTGGCCCTGCGTATGGGATTGAGATTGCGTCCCGGGAAGGCTGCTATACCAAGGTGCGGATACGGATTCCGGTTGAGAAAGGGTAATGTGATCTGCTCTCTTAGAACGCAGCGTGGCTGGCTCGCTGTTTGCTGGCGGCAGCTTGCGTTTTACTTTGGCAGGCGTTGCGTTTAGAGAAAGAAGGGGAGGAAATACATGCGGACATTGCTGATTGTAGAGGATGAAAAACTGATTCGGCAGGGCATCCGGGTGATGATCCAGCGCAGCGGCGTGCCGGTAGAAAACATTATTGAGTGCAGCAATGGGCAGATGGCTCTGGAGGTGCTGAAAAATCAGAGTGTGGATGTCATGCTGACCGACATCCGCATGCCGAAAATGGACGGCATCGAGCTGGTAAAGGAGATGCAGAAGCTGCCGCATCCGCCGCTCACGGTGGCCATCAGCGGGTATGACGATTTTTCCTACGCAGTAGAAATGATGCGCGGAGGTGTCAGGGAATATCTTCTGAAACCGGTAGACCGGGACAGCCTGCGGGAAATTCTGGAAAAACTGGACCGGGAGCTTGCCGACACCCGCGAGGAAGAAGAACGCAGACGATTGCTGGCCTGTAATCAGCTGCGCCAGGTGATGGAATCTGCTCAGATTTCCTTATCAGAGCTGCAGCTGATGGAAGAGCAGATTGGGTATCGTCTGTTTCCTTCCTATGAGGTCTGCTGTTTTGCGAAAATGGGGGAACTTGAAACTGGGAGCAATACCGCCTGTCTTTTTCTTGGAGAAATGTCAGGAGGCAGTGTCTGCATTGTGGATAGGGAAAGCAGTCCGTATCTTTTGAAGAATGAGCTGCATGACGCCTGTGTGGGCGTAAGCCGCGCACACAGTGGTATTGCGGAACTGCGCGAGGCATATCTGGAAGCGGCCGGGGCGCGGAAGATCGCTTTCTGCCGCTGTCTGCATGAATATCGCCAGATAGTACCGATCATCGGAATCAGACCGAAAGCTGCCAATCAGCCGTTATCTTCTGGAACCAGACTGGAAGCTGCTAATCAGCCGTTATCTTTGGGAATCAGACCGGAAGCCACTAATCTGCCCTCGGCTTCAGGGGTTATACCGGAAAATGCCAGCCAGTCATCGGCTGAGATTACGGACATCACCGATCATACTTCTGGAACAGCGGGCGATGGAACCCTGAAGAATAAGGAAGCCTCGTCTTGCTGCGCTCTGGAAGGTACAGGTGAAGATATTCCGTCAAATACGGAGATCGAAAAGCTTGTGCAGCTGCTGGGCACGGATCGCTGCAAGGATTGCCGTTGTCAGACCGATTTCTTTCTGCGTAAGGTAAAAAGAGGAATTTTTTCTCCGCAGCAGATGGAGCAATATCTGGGGACTCTGCTGGAGCAGATCCGGACAATCTACGGCGGCGCGCTGCAGGAACAGACTGACGAAATGGCCAGTCTTCAGAAAATTTACGGATTTCAGAATGTCGAAGTGTATGCCGACGCGATCGGTACATTTTTTGACTGTATACATTCCCGGACAGACGGCCGCTCGGAAGAGCATCGCAATCAGCAGAAGCTTTTGCGGGCAGTCCGCTACATTCAGGAGAATTTCAGCCGTGATCTGAATATGGCGGTCGTTTCTAACTATGTTTCCATGAATTACTCCGTGTTCTCTCAGGAATTCAAACAGTATACCGGCAAAAATTTTGTCACCTTCCTGAAAGAACTGCGGATGGAGGAGGCCAAACGACTGCTCATGGAGACCGACCTTCGCGTGATCGAAATCAGCCAGAAAGTCGGCTATGAGAACGATAAGCATTTTATGAAAACGTTCAAGGCCACTTACGGAGTGTCGCCGTCCGAATTCCGGAAGAACATGGGATTTACATGAACATTTCTTCAAGAGTGACAGTGCCCGTGACGGCGACGGTCCGGCAAACGTATGTGATATGAATCTCATAGGGCTTCGTGTGCAGACGATTATAGTGCTCCAGATAGCTGTTTGCGCGCGCCACGATCCGGTCCGCCTGGTTGCCGCTATCTTCTTTGTCAGTCAGAAGCAGGAGCAGAAATTCGCCGCCGCCCTGATGGGAAATGCACACGTTTTCTGCAGAAATGGCATTTTCCAGTGCATGCCCCGCGACACAGATGGCAAAATCACGTTCCGTGCGCCCATAGCACTCCCGGATCTTTAGCATATCTGAAACAAAAAATTGCATAGCTGTCACGCTGTCTCCATTTTTGCCTGCCTTACGTATGAGATCTGTCGCAGCGGCGCGGAATCCATTGCGGTCCGGAAGTCCGGTCAGCTCATCCCGGTTGCTGATATCCTCCAGCCGATGGACGAGCACGCCGGTCTGACGCAGATCAAAAATACGCTCCAGCATGGCGTTGATATTGCGCAGAAACAGAAGCAGGGAGAAATTGGCCGATATTTTCCCATCGGTAAATGTCAGGGCAGCGTAGCCGAATTCCCTTTCCCCATAAAAAAGCGGGAAATAAATATAAGAAGGATTTGCCGCATGGTACAGGTAATCAGGCAGGATGCTTTTGCCCAGAAAACGGCATTCCGGCAGCCGGACGCCATCCCGGTATGCGAAGCTTAAGAGCATCTGATCCGCGTCGTCACAGGACTCCGGCATGGAAGCAATCTGCCGGATCCTTCCGGGCATTTGATCCCATCCGGGATAAAGGCAGATGTAAAATTCTCTGCAGTCCTCTATCGAGTCGACAAAGTCCTCCAGCAGATCCATTCCATCGTCCAGGTCTTTCACCGAATGGAGAGCAGCGGAAAGCTTGATGTCGGTGAGCATGGCACTCTCCCGGCTGTCTACCTTCCGCAGCAGATGGTTCTCGTAGAAAAGCGGATTGGGAAGCGCGTGCTTTTTATTGGCGCAGCAGGATCCGCGGTAAATGGGCTCTGATGGAATGACTGTCTTTTGCGGGAGCGGCGCTTTTCCAAGCATGTCCTCATGCAGCAGTTCAAACGCCCTGCATCCCATTTCATAGACAGGGAATGTCACTGTAGTCAGATCCGGAGAGCAGTTTTTGCTGACTGTGAGATCGTCAAATCCGGTCACACAGATATCCTCCGGAATTCGCAGTCCCTGCCGCAGCAGAAACTCCATCGTGATCACAGCCATCCGGTCATTGTAGCAGAGAATTGCGTCCGGCTTTTCCGGAGCGGCAAGAAAATCTGAGAGTGCACGGTTCACCGACTCCCGGGTATATTCGCAGTCAGCGGCATCTTCTGTGCGGAAGGTCAGTCCATGCTGCGCCATGACCTGCGCGCACAGCTCGCGCCTGGGATCGGAGGAAACGCGTTCCAGTGAGCATCCGAGATAGCAGATGCGGCGGCAGTGGTGCTCTTCAATCAGATGCACGGTGAGATTGGCTGCGCACAGTCCATTGCCCAGCTTCAGCTGGGGAAAAACAGCATCGTGCTGCGCAACCTCCAGTACAGGACAGCAGCATTTGCTGCGCAGAATCCGCGCGATCTGCTCCCGCAGCTCTTTTTGCAGATACGTGCCGGACGCGAAGACGACACCGCAAAAATCCTCGAAGTGAGGAATTCGAAGAACGCTTTTTTCACCATTTCCATAAGCACCGAAATCTTCTCCGTCCGCAGAGGCAAAAACTTCTGTGGCGTACCCACATTCTCTCGCTCGGTCGGTGATGCCCTGGCAGAGCGTTCTCTGATAATCTCCGAAAATATGGGAGACGAAAATGCCGATTTTTCTGGAATGATACATGTGTGGTCTCTCGTTCCTTTCTTTATGCGTATGGCATGCAGCATGGCTGCCATTTGCCGTGAAAACGGGTTATTGCATGAGTTATCTGGCAGCAGATCCTGAGTTTTGCGGACGGTTCAGCTTCGCCGCTTTTCCAAACAATAGAAATCCGATGACAAACATGACCGCAAGTACCGACACGCCTGCATTTGTGGAGCCTGTGATCTGCGCTATGACTCCGACCAGAAAGGTTCCCATGAAGGATGCTCCCTTGCCAAAGATATCGTAGATGCCAAAATACTCGCCGGATTTTTCCGGGGGAATGATTTTGGCGAAATAGGAGCGGGACAGTGCCTGAATGGCCCCCTGAAACATGCCGACACAGACGGCCAGGAGCCAGAATTCCCACTGTTTATCCAGCTGAATCGCGAACAGGGCGATCAGTGTGTAGGCGCCAATGCAGAAGCGGATGAGCTGGTCGGTCTGGAATTGTCTGGAAAGCCTGCCGAAAATCAGTGCAAACGGAAAGGCAACAATCTGTGTCACCAGAAGCGCAAGCAGCAGTCCGGTCGTATCAAGCCCCAGGGCACTCCCGTAGGCGGTCGCCATGTCAATGATGGTATACACTCCGTCAATGAAGAAAAAGAATGCCAGCAGATAATAGAAAATATTTTTCTGATGGCTGATTTCCACAAACGTATGTCCAAGGCGCGAAAAGCTGCTTCGGATCAGGGAAGCGCTGCTCTTTTTTGCCTGTGGCTGTACCGACGGAGTGGATTTTGCGCTGCGTGAAATGTTATCCGCCTGAGAATCAAGGGCTTTCGTGGAATTTGCGCGGGCAGAGGAGCCGAAAGCAATCCTGGAATCTCTGAGATCAGGATGTTCGGGAGCTGTCCCGGATTCCGTGTCAGAAACAAAATGGGTTTGCTTATAATTTTTCAAAAGAGGAAGCGTCACGATCAGCCACCATGCCGCGTTCAGGAAAAATGCGATCGTCATTGCCATCCGGAAGGAGATGCCGATCGAGTTGTAGAGCAGCACAAAGGCAAGGGAAATGACAAAGGGAATGCAGCTGCCGATGTATCCCCAGGCGTAGCCGCTCGAGGAGACCATATCAAAGCGCTCCTCCGTCGTGACATCTGTGAGCATGGAATCATAGAAAATCAGGCTGGCGTTAAAGCCTACCTTTGCGATCACATAGACGGCCAGAAAGACAATCCAGGAGGTCGGGACGGACAGCGCTGCGCAGCCGATCACGCCCACCATCATGCAGGCGGTAAACAGCGGTTTTTTGTAATTCTGCATGTCCGCGATGCTGCCAAGTACCGGGCCTAAGAGCGCAACCACTACGGTCGCGACCGAAGCCGCGTAGCCCCAGTAAGCCAGATAGTCCACCTCGCTTAAGCCAGCCGTATCCGCCAGATGATTAAAATAGATCGGAAGAATCGTGGCGACCAGCAGGACAAAAGCCGAGTTGCCCACATCATAGAGAATCCAGTAGCGTTCCAGTTTTGTCAGTTTATTATTCATAACCTCTCTCCTCGTGACCTTACTGTATTATTGTCATTCAGAATACTCTCGAAACGAAGCTCCAGCGGTTCTTATTTGAAGCTTTGAAGGATGTTTACTCGAAGTTTCGATGGAACCGCTCCGGCAGGGCTTCTCCGGTACGCAGATACTCATCGAACTGCTCCTGCAGCGACACAGCCAGCGGGACTGCGCTATCATACAGGTTCCAGAGCTTCAGATTGCTCTCACGGCAGAGCGGGTTGTCCTTCCGTTGGTTCATCAGACCGTTCATTTTATGGTAGACATGGAGCAGCTTCATGGCAGAATTCATCAGGCCCTGCTTCAGGGGGCCGGGTGTGCGGAACAGATCCTTTACAAGCTTCATCCCTTTAAGTGAAGCAAGCACCTTTTTCTGATCTAAGGAAGGGTAAAAAGGCCGGATGGCCACCGCGGTGTCCTCATCTGCATAGATCAGATCTGAAGTGTGGTAGCCCACCGGATCCAGATGATCCGCGCGGAGCAGGAATTTTTCAAACTCAGCTTCTATCTCCAGGTGAGCGACGCCGCTGCGCACTATCTGTTTTTCAATATAGGGATGGCATTCACTGTCGAGAGTAAAATGACAGATAAAGCCCAGCAGGTAAGCATACTGGCTGCTGTTGCGGCCATATTTTCGGACGACCTTTCGCGCATGGGCAAAAAAAGAGGCGGCATCCGTTTCGTGCAGGTGTGTGCCGTATTTCTGCACACGATTCGGACACCAGGGGTGATAGAAAAAAAGATGTCAGGACCCTGGAGGCCAACGCGGTAAGCATAGTTATAACGGGTGGCAATTGCGCAAAGCTCTGCACTCATATTTTCACGTACAGTGACCCCGAAACGGTCATGGGCATAAACGGCGGGCATAGTCAATTCCTCGATTCTGTGTGAGATTTTACAGAACTGGCAGACAAACCTGAATGGTCTGCCTGTTCCTTTCAATATTGTTCCGTGCTTTTTACGAATATTTTAACACAAATAAGAAAAAATAACAGTACGAATTGAGTAAAATAAGGTTTGCTCAGAAGAAGTAATCAAAAAAGCTGGGAAGATGAGCGGGGCTAAAATACGCAACTAAAACAAAAAGAGCAGTTCATTAAAAGAACTTGATACCAATAGGAAGATATGATATATTGATGGTGGTGATTGAACTGACAGGCAGGCTTTCCTGCAGCGGGCAGGGAAAATGATTTTGCGACTGCCAAAGGAGGAAAGTGGATGAGCATCATGGATTCGCTCTTTGACGGAAAAATTTATCCGGCGGAGCAGGCAGTATCTTCTGATCCGAACTATGAAAAGACCAGCCGGGAGATAGAGATATTGATGGAGAAACTCGAGGAGAAGCTTACGAAAGAAGATTACGATCTCGTGGAAAAGGTGTGCGACCTTTTGTCCATTACGCAGGATATCCAGAATAAAGAAATGTTCAGATATGGCTTTTCTCTGGGACTGCGGCTTATGCGGGAGGCCGAAGAACTGCCTTATCTGAAAGACTGCGGATGCGATACGGCTTGTTTTTCATAATGTGCAGCGGAGGAAAACGGGTGGTTTTCAAAAATGAGGAAATGCAGGGTATTAAAAGATCTGCTGATATCGGGCAAGGGCAGTACACGGACAGGATTGTACAGTGAGGCGCGGGGCAGGATCTGCCCCGCGGTTTTTATGCACAGGGGCGCGTAAGGAGTTTTGTGGCTTACGCCACACGCGCCCCGCGCCGGCGGATAGGGGCGTTCCCCTATCCGATTGCACAGGGGTGCGTAAAGCATACGTAAGGCATATCCCATGCGAAGCGTGGGATGCCCGCATCCACAATCAAAGATTGTGGACATAACCCGCCGAGGGTGTTTTGTGGCTTACGCTCGCCGCGAGGCATCCTCGTCTTTCGGACGGGATAAGCGCCACATGCGCATGTCTATCCTTTTTGCTGCGCTTAAGACTGCGTATCTTCGCAGGCGATGGCTGCCCTGATCATGGCGACCGCGAGTTTTTGTTTTGTGGGAGACAGATGATTCCACAGCAGGTCGAGCTCCTGGATTTCTGTGAGCTCATTATGGACAAGAAGATCCTGTAAAAGATAGTCCGGTGAGATCTGCAGGGTGTTGCAGATGGACACAAAAAGTGAAAGACTCAGCACTTTACCGCTTTTGCCGGATTCGATCTGGCGGAGATATTCTGCGCTTATGTTTAACTGTTCCGCCAGTTTTTCACCGCTGAGGCCAAGACTTTTTCGAATCTCCCGGATTCTCTGCCCGAGACAGCTAAAATCAAACATACCGCGAGACGGTAATTCGGCGGTATGCTCAGATGCAGGTTGTCGGTGCTTTGTTTTGTCGGATGGTTTTGCTTTCATGATTTCTCCCTCAGTCAGGTTGGCCTGCCTGATGTGTTATGCTCCTTATTATCTGTATCGGTGCCCTGTTTATATCCATACCACAGCTGCGCGCTGCACACAGGCACGGACATCAAATTCTAAAAGGTGTGCTCCCGGATATTTCCGGTAACGTAATGTATACTCTCAGCATACATTACGATTGAGGTTTTCGGAATATTCTGATAGACTACAAAGTGTAAGCTTGTAGCTTACAGTGCTTGAACTGTATCCAAATCATTTGCGATCAGAAAAATGCGAAAGACGAAACAATGAAAGCCGCGCATTTGAAAATCGCTGCGCGATTGGCGCGGTCTGCGTCCATACTTGCTGCGCAAGTGCGGACATATGATCCCAGAAACGGAACATTGCATATGTGCTGCAGATTGTTTCACACACAGAAAGGAAAACACTATGAAAATTGAAAAGAAGTATTATTCCGAAGAAGCCAGATTATGGCGGGAAGCCGAGGAAAAAGAACAGCAGTGGGAAAAGAGCGCGACAGAAGGAGAGAAGACCAAAAGAGAGCTCTTCACTCAAATGGAGGCGGAAAAAATTATCAGTAAAATGCAGGAAGCTCAGAAGGACAGCTACCAAATGATATACCGTCAGCGCGTAGAACGGTTTCAGGTTTTGGGGCAAAAGGCTATGGAACTGGCAGAAGAAGCGCCGTTGGATATTATCGTGGAGACTGAAAAACTGTTTGGACGCATTCAGATGACTGCTGACAGCCTGATGATTATGGAATCGTCGTCTGTCTCCATGCGCACAGATTTAGCAGCATTGATCGAGGAATCTGAGAGTATCAGTATTCTGCCGGGAGCCGATGGCCTGATCGAGATGACTTTTATATATCCGTTTTATTCGGAAATAAAAAAGAACTGAAAATAACACGAAATAACAGAAAGAATCCTCTAAAACCAAAATACCCCGAAATAAGCCGGGCAAAATTCAAATAGCCAGATCAGAGATCGCCTGCCTGAGGATTGATATACCTGGGCAGGGGCTGGTTTTTCTTTTTTTGAAAAAATACAGGTCAGCTGACCGCTATTAATGGTCAGCGTGCAGTCTGCTAAATTTTTTTTATTACAGTTACAATAACCTCAAATTCAAGAAATAAGTGAGGTACAATTGTAATGAGTACAAAAGAACACGCGCCGGCGGCCAATGGAGACCAGAAAGAAGCGGATGTTTTATATGATTCAGATCCTGTTCTCGTTTACATACGTACAAGAATAGAAGAACTCTGCGCGAAAAAGGACATCTCAAAATATCGTCTGGAACGGCGTTCTGGTGTATCGGCCAGTAATATTAACCGCTACATTGAGGGCAGCCGGATACCGACTGTTGAGACCCTGGCGAAATTGTGCACTGGCTTTGATATGACACTTTCAGAGTTTTTCGAGAATTTGCCGGGCTGTGAGCATCCGGCCTCCGATGATCCGCGTGAGATCCTTCTTGAAATATGGGAGAAGCTTGACCAGAGCGGGCAGAAGAGTATGATTTCATTTGGCAGGTTCCTGGTCGATTCGGAAGAGAACCAGTAAAGCTGGTGTGAATGCACACGGTATCTAAGGAAAGCTGCTGACGCAGTTTGCAGCGGCGGCAGAGTTTATCTGATTCAGCGTGCAGCGGCAGAACTTTGTTGATACGGAATTCTATTCTGTGCATATGGCATATCTTTAATGGATTTCCTCATAGACTGTAAAAACAGCCGGTTCGGGGGAATTCCCTGTGAAGGATTATATAGAAGATCGCGTATTGGCAATTGCCGCCTATATTTCAGAAAACAGTGCGACTGTGCGGGAAGCGGCAAAACGTTTTGGGGTGAGCAAAAGTACGGTACATAAGGACATGGTAACAATTTTGCCCAAGCTGAATCCGTCTCTCGCGAGGGATGTACGCAGAGTCCTGGATGTAAATAAACAGGAGCGCCACATCCGGGGCGGGATGGCGACGAGAGAGAAGTATCTGCTGGCAGGACATACCCATGCCGCAAATCTCGCAGCCGGGATTTCCGCCAAAAACGGAAGGGATATCTGACAGAAATAAGAAAAAAGTATCGAAGATTTGCTTGCTTTCCAGGAATTGTTCCATTATACTCTTGAAAAAAGACGCGGGCTTTCGGTTATGGCGGATTGCTGCATAATTGTGGTGTAATTGCGGCATAGCGGCATAGAGGAAGCCTGCGTGAAATGACAGGAGGAGTCAGGATGAACGATTTGTTTAAGGCAGTTGTGGATGTGGATGAGGAGCCAATTGTGATCTGCGATACGGAGCATATTATTGTCTATATGAACCCGGTGGCAGTAAAGAGATATGCTAAGAGCGGCGGGGAAAAGCTTCTGGGAAAATCGATTTTTGACTGTCACAATGCCCATTCTAAAGAGATCATACTTTCTGTAGTGGCGCAGTTTTGTGCCAACCCTGATCTGAACAGGGTACATACGTACACAAAAAACTGGGATGGCGCGGACAGTGATGTCTATATGATCGCGCTGCGGGACGCAAATGGGAACCTGATCGGCTATTATGAAAAGCATGAGAGCCGCATCCATGAGGCGGATCGCTGAGAAAATGGAGTTTCAGCATTGAGCATGCTGATTAAGCTGTTATCAAGCTGTTGAAGCATTAAAAGTGAGTCTGGTGACCGGCTGCCGGCATTTTAAGCGTGAGTTTCATAACTGGCTGTCGGCACTTCAACAGAGAGCTTGACGACTAGTGACTGGCTGTGGATATAGAACAGCGCTTTATTCTGAAGAGAAAACAGAGGACTGCGAAAAGACAGAGAAAAACATGGGAAAAGACATGAGTAATGGCATGGAAAAAGACATGCGAAAAAGCATGGGAATCGTTGTGATCGGAGCGGTTTTTGTGGATATTAAAGGGTTCCCGGAGGATACCTACCTTCCAAATGGACGGAATGCGGGAACCATCGAATACATCCATGGCGGCGTGAGCAGAAATGTGGTAGAAAATATTGCGAATCTGGAGCTGCGGCCGACCTTCATCAGTCTGGTGGATGACAGCGCCCTGGGGACAGAGGTCATGCAGAAGCTGCACCGTCACAAGGTAAAGCTGGATTACGTCCGCACGGTACCCGATGGGATGGGGACCTGGCTGGCGGTTTTCGACAGCACTGGCGATGTGGCGGGTTCTATTTCCAAACGTCCGGATCTGATGCCGATTCTGCAAACACTGGAAGAACACGGTGATGAGATTTTTGCCGGCGCGGATTCCATTGTGGCAGAAATTGATATCAACAAAGAAATTATCAAAAGAGTATTTGAACTGGCCGAAAAGCACGGCAAAAAGGTTTACGCAGTTGTATCGAATATGAGCATCGCCTTAAAACGACGCGACTTTATCAAGCAGCTGGACTGCTTTGTGTGCAACCAGCAGGAGGCAGGTCTTCTTTTTGCTGCTGACTATTCAGATAAAGATCCGGAAGAAATGGCAGATTTGCTCGCGGAGCAGCTGCCCAACGCCCAGTATCAGGCCATGGTCATTACCATGGGCAGCAAGGGCAGCGTTTACGCGGATAGGACAGGACGAAAAGGCTTCTGCCCGGCGATGAAGGTGCAGGTGAAAGACACGACCGGCGCTGGAGATGCCTTTTGCTCCGGTCTGGTCGTCGGTCTGACCTACGGAAAAACCCTGCAGGAGTCCTGCGAGATCGGCACCCGTCTCTCTGCGTCCGTGATCATTTCAAATGAAAACGTATGCCCGAGATTTCTCCCGCGGGAGCTGGGGATTGAAGTCGACGTGGAGGATGACGAAGGGGAAATGATCGGATAGCAGATATGCAGAGCCGTTAAAGAAAATCAGACATTTCCGATAAAGAAAGATCCTTCAAAAATCTGATAAAGGAAACTTCAGCAAAGAAAAACCGAACAAAAAGCCTGACAAAGAAAAATCAGAAAATAATCTGATAACGAGAAAATCAGTAAAGAACAATCGAAAAAAACTGGAAAAATCAGCAAAGAAAAACCGGTAAAGAAAAGTGATATGAGAAAGCGAGGGTCGCAAAATATGCAGGAATATCAGAGGATTACCCACCCATTTGGCCCTCTCTATGATGAGAACAGCAAACTGCTAATACTGGGAAGCTTTCCCTCCGTAAAATCAAGAGAGCAGCAGTTCTTCTACGGCCATCCGCAAAATCGTTTCTGGAAGGTGGTCGCAGGCGTTCTGGAAGTGCCGGTTCCGCAGACGATCGAAGAAAAGAAGACTATGCTGCGGCAAAATCAAATCGCATTGTGGGATGTCATCGCGGAGTGCGATATCATTGGCTCCAGTGACAGTTCCATCCGCAATGTGATTCCTACCGATTTGGGACGCATTCTGGAATGTGCGCAGATCCGGCGGATCTATACGAACGGCGGTACCGCCACAAAACTATTTGCAAAGTATCAGAAGCCCCGCCTTCACCGGGACTCCATCGGTCTGCCATCGACCAGCCCCGCCAACGCCGCCTGGTCCGTCGAACGGCTGCAGGAGAGCTGGCAGACGGCGCTGCGGGAAAGTCTCTGAAGGTATTTGGCGGCCTTTTGGGGGCCGCCTGTGAAATTTTTGGTTCGAGTTTTTTAAATGAAGTGTTATTCTGTTTTAGCATCATGATAATCTCAGGAGAAAACGGCTGTCCCCGAGAGATGCTTCTGTGCAAATTCCTGTAAAAGCCGATACATTTCCGGGAAACCGATTCCATTTTCTACAGCCAGACGGCTGACACTGTCATTTTCCGGAAAATACCTCATGGTCTGTCCATAATCACAGCACTTAATATCCGCGACACCCCAGTCGGTTTCAACGGTTACGATTTTGCGCGGCAGCTTCGTGCGCTGCATAGTCTGCCTGCGGATGCCAATAGTAGTTGTATTTTGAAAAATAATCGCTTCCAGCACCTCCCGGTCTTTAGGCTCGCAGATCGTTTTCAGCAGCCAGGCCGGGCGGTTCTTTTTCATATAAATCGGGATAGAAAATACATCCAGTGCTCCGGCTTCAAGGAGCTGCTGCATAGTAAAGGCAACCGCCTCTCCGGTGCAGTCATCAATATTGGTCTCAAGGACGAGGATGGCGTCGGCTGAATTATCGGGGCATTTATTTGTGTCAGTAATTGCCTGAGCAGCAGAATCTGTCGTGGCGTCCGGCTCTGCTGATGCGACGATGCATTTTAGGCTATCCGGCTCCGCTGAGGTGGCGGTGTGATTTAGGCTATCCGGCTCCGCTGAGGTGGCGGTGTGTTTTGGGCTATTTGCCTCAGCTGGCGCAGGAATGCCTTGCTGGCAGTGTAAATTCTTTAACCTGAAAGTATATGTCTGCATGCTTGAACTGCCTTGCTTGGCAGGCGCTGACGGCAATTTTTCCCCGGAGGGTTCCACTAACATCGCACGCAAAACTCCAGCAGTCGCGTAAGCGCGCTTCCCCGCGCCGAGACCGACCCTGCGGATCCGAAATTGCTCCGGCAGCTTCTCTTTCGTGCGTACAGCCGCAGCAATGGCCGCGCCCGTCGGCGTCACCAGCTCCCCTTGAATATCTGTCAGGTGAAGTACCAGATCCTCCTGCTCAGCAATCGCGGTGACCGCCGGGACCGGGATCGGAATCAGTCCATGCTGGCAGCGAATCTGCCCGCAGCCCTCCGTAAGAGCGGACACCACCACCTGATCCGGATGAAGATTATCCAGGCAGACCGCCGCCGCTACGATATCTACAATCGAGTCAACCGCCCCCACCTCATGAAAATGGACTTCATTGATGCTTTTCCCATGCACTTTGGCTTCCGCTTTTGCCACAATCTCAAAAATACGGATTGCCAGATCAGCAGCCGTGGTACTTAAATCTCCGGCCCGGATAATCTCAACAATATCCTGCAGGTTGCGGGCGTGATGCGAGTGCGCATGGTCGTTTCCTGCGTGTGAGTGAGCGCACGCTTCTTCCGTGTGGGAATGAGTATGGGAGTGCATATGGCCGTCGTCCATATGAGAGTGAGTACACGTTTCTTCTACGTGAGAATGAGTATGTGAATGTGTTTCATTGGTGTGCTGACAAGCGGTCTCAGCGTGGATACTTTCTGGCAGCAACTCAGCGGAAGCCCCTTCCGCATTATGCTCGCGTGCGTGTGCTTCATGCACATGCCCGCTCCCATGCAGATACTCCATATCGTGATCATGATTTTCATGCTCTGCGTCCAAAATCACGTGAAAATCGCAGGCCCGGATGCCGGACTTATAGACATCCTTAATTTCAATCGAATACCCGGAAAGCGGCAGACTTTTCAGCGCATCAAGCAGCACCTGCCGGTCCGCGCCAAGATCCAGAAGCGCGGCAACAGCCATATCGCCGCTGATCCCCGAATTACATTCCAGATATAAAATAGATTCATTCATGATGATGGATTCCTTTCCTATTATACCTCAGTGCCCTTTTATATTGCGCGGCTCTCATTATAAAACAGATGCAGAAAATTTTCCACACCAACATAAAGAAAAGCGTCTTGTAATTCTGTGCTGTTTCCTGTAAGATAAAGAAGCAATCGGAATAGGGACAAGGAATAGAGGAAATACTATTATAGCGAACGACAAATGTCGTTTCCAGTAAGAAAAAAGCAGAAAGGACAACCGATTATGATTATTATAAACACGCAGGAACAGTTTGACCTGGAAATACTCAAGGCCGACAAGCCGGTGCTGGTAGATTTTTTTGCCAACTGGTGCGGCCCGTGCAAGGCACTCGCGCCTCTGATTGAAGAGCTGGATCAGGAGGCAGAGGACTATCTAGTGGCGAAAGTAAACGTAGATGAACTTCCCGAGCTCGCGCAGCAGTACCGCGTGATTTCCATCCCGACTGTGCTGGTTTTCCGCGGCGGAGCATGTGCCGGCAGAAGCGTTGGCCTTACCGGCAAAGAAGAGCTGCTCAATCTGGTTCATGGGGAAAAATAAAAGTGATTTTCTGCGAGTTTTGCAGTTACTTTTTTGCTTATGAAAAGCTTATGATAACCAGATTTCGTAGTCGTAAGATGCTTAAGGCCACTTGAGAATTTTCGGGCCTCTTGGCCTGCCTTACGCATCAGAAGCGGCGGCCTGATGTAATTGTATAACAAACAGTTGGGCCGTTTTAATTGAATGAAAGCCGCCGAAATTATAAAAAAGTACGATAAAAATTAAAAAATAAGACAGAAATCAGAACGGAAATATAAAAGATAAACAGAATACAAGACAAAAACAAAACAAGACAAAAAACAAGACAAAAAAACAAGACAAAAAATTAAGACAAAAAAACAAGACAGAAATGGAGAGACCAATGAAAAGAGAGACAGTCGTAGTTCTGGACTTCGGAGGACAGTACAATCAGTTAATCGCAAGACGCGTACGCGAGTGCGGTGTGTACTGCGAGATTTATTCCTACAAAACAGCTTTTGAAAAAATCAAAGCTCTGCAGCCCAAAGGCATCATCTTTACCGGCGGGCCGAACAGCTGCTACGAGCCGGGCGCACCGACCTATACGCCGGAAATCTTTGAACTGGGCGTACCGATCCTGGGGATCTGCTACGGCTCCCAGCTCATGATGCATCTGCTGGGAGGAAAGATTGACAAAGCTCCGGTCCGCGAATACGGCAAAATCGAAGTGACCGTAGACCGGAATTCGAAGCTTTTTACCGATGTGTCCGAAAAAACCATCTGCTGGATGAGCCACAACGACTATGTTTCCGAGATGGCGCCTGGCTTTACCGCCATCGCCCACTCCGACAACTGCCCCTACGCAGCGATGGAAAACACGGAGAAAAAACTCTACGCGACCCAGTTCCATCCGGAAGTGCTGCACACCCAGGAAGGGCAGAAAATGCTCTCCAACTTCGTATTTAATGTCTGCGGCTGTGCCGGAGACTGGCGCATGGACTCCTTCGTAGAACAATCCATCACCGCCATCCGTGAAAAAGTCGGCGATGGTAAAGTCCTCTGCGCCCTTTCCGGCGGCGTGGATTCCTCCGTGGCCGCCGTCCTGCTCTCCAAGGCAGTCGGCGAACAGCTCACCTGCGTCTTCGTCGACCACGGTCTCCTGCGCAAAAACGAAGGCGACGAGGTCGAAGCCGTCTTCGGCCCGGACGGCCCCTACAAGCTCAATTTCATCCGCGTCAACGCGCAGGAACGCTTCTATTCCAGGCTTGCCGGAGTCACCGAACCCGAGCGCAAGCGCAAAATCATCGGCGAAGAATTCATCCGCGTCTTCGAAGAAGAAGCCAAAAAGATCGGCGCGGTTGACTTCCTTGTACAGGGCACCATCTATCCGGACGTGGTAGAGAGCGGCGTCGGCGGTGAGTCCACCGTCATCAAATCCCATCACAACGTCGGCGGCCTGCCCGAACACGTAGACTTCAAAGAAATCATCGAGCCCCTGCGCGACCTCTTCAAAGACGAAGTCCGCCGCGCCGGCCGCGAGCTCGGCATCCCCGACTACCTCGTCGACCGCCAACCCTTCCCCGGCCCCGGCCTTGGTATCCGCATCATCGGCGACGTAACCGCCGAAAAAGTAGCCATGGTGCAGGAAGCAGATGCCATCTGGCGCGAAGAAATCGCCGCCGCCGGTCTCGACAAGACCATCAGCCAGTACTTCGCCGCCCTCACCAACATGCACTCCGTAGGCGTCATGGGAGACGGACGTACATACGATTACGCCATCGCCCTGCGCGCCGTCACCACCACCGACTTCATGACCGCTGAAAGCGCCCAGATACCATGGGAAGTCATCGAAAAAACAACGAACCGGATAGTCAATGAAGTGAAGCACGTCAATCGGGTACTGTATGACTGCACGGGGAAACCGCCGGCGACGATAGAATTCGAATAGATTGTAATTGCAATAATATGCAATGAATAAGCAATATAGCTATACACATCAAGCGCTATGGGCAGAGGTAAAACACCTCTGCCCATGTATGAAGTAGTCTTCCTGAAAATATTTTAAAATATTACGGAGATAATTGAGGAAGGTAAAAACAAAGAAATAATGCGTAAAACATGCAGCAGGCAAGAGTGAGATGCTTCCTACTTGTGTACGAAAGATGGATGATTCATTTATGAAACAGAAGGATTATGTAATAGATGCAATGCGAAAAAATGGCGGATACGCTACTCTGCGCCAACTAAATTATTTAGTTGATGTTTCAACTTGGGGAACCAAAACACCCTTTGCGTCCATAAGACGCATCGTTCAGGTCAATAACGAATTTTTTAAAATACAGCCAGGCCTCTGGTCGTTGAAGGAATGCGAGCAGGATGTTCTGCGAAAATTTAACATCATCAAGAACAACAAAAACAGTGTAGATACGTTTACTCACTCGTATTATCAGGGGATTATAGCAGAGATCGGAAATATCCGGAATAAGGATACTTACGTTCCTCCGCAGGACAAAAACAAGCTGTTTCTGGAGCGGAAGCTTTCAGAGGTAACGTCGATAGATCATATCTATGAGTTTACATATCCGGATCTTTTAAAAAGAGCAAGAACAGTCGACGTGATCTGGTTCAACGAAAGAAAAATGCCATGTGCGTTCTACGAGGTAGAGCATTCGACAGATATCAAGAATTCTCTTAATAAATTTTATGAATTACAGGATTTCAGAGCCAGATTTGTGATAGTTGCGGATGAAGAACGACACCGTCAGTTCGATGATGTAATGAAGTCCTCTATTTATAATCCGATTCGTTCTCTGGTGGAATTTGTCGTTTATGACAGCCTGGTTAACCAGATCAAGCAATTTGCGAAAAAAGCAGGATTTCTCTATTACTCCAAAGTGCCATGGAAGAAGGGCACTTTTGTAAGCAACACCGGCCGCAAAGCCAAGAACACGCAGGATGTCATGATTTTTTCGAAGGGAAAAGCCAGAAACATGCGCTATGACAAGAAAAAATCAGATGAGACCGGTGAAAAGTGCTACATGAGCGGCTGCAAGGGGATGCTTCCTACCGAGTTTGATGTGCAGGCAGTATCAAAAAAGGACAGGATACACCAGAGCGAATTGCCGATTGCCTTGTGTGAGCAGATACTGGATTATGTCACTTATGAAGGAGAAGTTGTGCTGGATTCATTCGCAGGAAGCGGTGTCGTGGGAGAAGCTGCGTTGATGATGAAACGGAATTGTATTCTGATAGAAATTATGAAAGAAAACATTGAGAAAATCAAACGTAGATTTGAGGGAAAAATATGGTTTCAGACAGTTATGGGATCGTGATGGAGTATGCAGGATATTCATGGTTTGATCATTCAGCTAAAATAATTAAACATGAAGATAGGAGAGAATTGATTTCTATAGTTAATATAGAAAAACATCGGATTATCTTTTGCAAATATGCCATCGGTTTCAATTCCTGATGAATCCTGAAAACCGTCGGCTTGCATGACGGTTATTGGTTAGTAACAGAAAGGATTTGTACTTATGGAGTTGGAAATTGGAATTGAGGATTTGCTTCGAAAATCCAGAGTAGAGTCCTCGCGCATTGAATTTAAAGCTGGCTGGAATCCAGATGATATTTATCACAGCATCTGTGCCTATGCCAATGATTACAATAACGATGGCGGCGGATACATTCTTGTTAGTGTTGAGGAGAAAAATGGAGTAGCAGTGCGGCCGGTAAAGGGACTTCCAGAATATATGCTGGATGACATCCAAAAAGAAATGGTTG
>JAJBVE010000109.1 GCA_020859995.1 Clostridiales bacterium | reverse complement strand
CTATAATTGCGATAAGAAATAAAGCAACCCTGCAGGAAGAAATATTTCACCGTGCAAGCTGCGCAAAACGGTTGAAATACGGAAAGGACGGCATGAAACAGAAGATTATAATTGCGGATGATGAAGTGTTGATTTGCGGTATGCTTATGAAGCTGATTCGCTTTGATGAGCTGGGCCTGGAACTGGCTGGCACCGCGAATGATGGAGAGACTTTGTTAAAGCAGATTCTGGAACTTTGCCCGGACATCGTGGTGACGGACATCAGCATGCCAAAACTGGACGGGCTTGAAGTGATCAGAAGGGTGAGAGAACTGGGTATTCGCTGCGAATTTGTGGTGATCAGCGGTTACCGGCAGTTTGATTACGCTTACAATGCTTTGAAATATAATGTCTCGGACTATATTTTAAAGCCGGTAGAGGCAAAAGAACTGAACGCCGCGCTGGAGAGACTGTGTAATTCTATTCGAAATTGCGCGCCGGCAAAAGACAGTGAGAGAGATACTTTAAGAAAATACGCGTTAGAAAATGGCCCGCGCGAGGAATTCAGAAATCCCGCGATGACGATGGAAGAGATCAATCGTACCTATCGTCTTAATTTTGCTGAGGGAAGCTTCCGCTATGGGAAATTCCGGTTGGTGCTGGACACACGGAAAAATCAGGAGATAGAGGATATTACTTCTATTATCTACAGGACGGAATCAATTCTCAGGGCACATCTGGAAGGCCTGTGTTATGACATTCTTACTTCGAGAAAGCAGGAGGGTGTGCTTTTTGCCCTGAATTTTAATACGTCAGATTCCGCTGCGGCGCGGAAGGGTCTGGAAGACGCGTTTGAAGATGTGAAAAATGTGACAGACCGTTTTCAGGGCATGTCTGTAAACCTGTGTGTCGGGAAGGAAGTTTCCAGACTGAGTGAACTGGAAGAGAGCAAATCGCTGTCGCGGTACGCGGCCTGGCATAGAATGCGGGTCGGGGCCGGGAAAGCTATTTTTTATGAGGATATTCCGGAATCGAACGCCGCGGGGTTTGAGAAGGATATCAGTATCCTGGAAAAGGAGATGGACCGGGCGCTCGTGGCAATGGATGTTGACCGTATGAGGAAGGCGATCCGTGATCTTTTCGCGCTTCCATCGAAAGTCCTTCTTTGTCAGGAGTTTATGTTCCGCATTCGTAAGTGGCGGCTGCGTTTTGTAGAGGAATGTGAAAAGCTAAGCAGGGAGAAAGGGAGCGCGGATCGCTACTACAATCAGATTTCCGGCGCGCTTCATAGGGCAATGAACTTTTCAGAATATCAGGAAGCACTGTGTGAAAGCGTCTGCCAGGTGATGGAGGAAGTCTCGGAGCTGATTGAGGGAAAAAGTACGCGCCCTGTCCGGATCGCCTGCGCGTATATAGAGCAGCATTATGGTGAAAAACTGAGCCTGGAGGAAGTGGCCGGGGTAGTCAACTTAAATCCGGTGTATTTCTGCAGCCTTTTTAAAAAGAGTACAGGGAAAAATTATACAGAGTATCTGACAGAATTTAAGATCCGGAAAGCTAAGGAAATGCTGAAGAATACGGACGCGAATATCAATGAAATCGCGGAAAAGCTGGGATTTGCGGACAGCCGTTATTTCAGTAAGCTTTTCAAGAAAGAGGTAGGGGTCAAACCGACGGACTTCCGGAAAATATATGGATAGTAAAGGAACAGGTGTCCATGAATGAAGCGGAAATACAGACTTGTCTCGGAAGAACAGCTAAACCAGATGGTAGATACGCGTGTGAAAGAGCTGCGGTCAGAAGAAACCCGCAGGTATGAGTGGGAACTGCTGCTGAAGCAGGCAAATCTCTCTACGCTGCAAAGTCAGATCAATCCGCACTTTTTGTACAATACGATGGAATGCATTCGAGGGATGGCGCTGTTGGCAGATCAGGAGGATATCGCGGATATTTCCCTGGCTCTTTCCAATTTTTTCAGATACAGCATCAGCGCGAAGAGCGATATTGTGACATTAAAGAGTGAACTTGAAAATGTAGAGAATTATTGCCGGATTCAGCAGTATCGGTTTTCTCACAGATTCCGCCTTATCGTAGACGGAGCGGAGCGTGCTTCGGAGGCTGTTATGCCGAAGCTGATTCTGCAGCCGATTGTAGAGAACGCGATCCTGCACGGCCTGGCGGACTTTACAGAGGGCGGGGAAATTTTTATCCAGGTGCGCAGGGTTGGAAAGAATGTCGTAATTACGGTATCGGATAATGGACAGGGGATGACGCCGGAACAATTGTCCGCTCTTGTCGATAAAATACACGAGGTCAGCATTCTTGACTCTGGAGATGAAAATCATACGGGGATCGGAATGCTCAATGTCAATCGAAGAATCAAGCTGTATTTTGGAGAGCAATACGGGATTTCTATTTGCAGCTGCCCAGGAGCCGGAACGGATGTGGAGGTACTGATTCCTTACAGGCTGTCAGTAAAGGAAAATGAAGGAAATATTTCGATGTTATGATGTTTCAACTTCTTTTGGTAAGAGCATGTCTTCCTCTGCCGACAGAGGACATGAGCTGAGCGGCTTTTCACTCCATGTGGAAAAAGGGGAGATTCTCGGAATCCTGGGCCATCACTACGCGGGAAAGCATAAAATCCTTGAACTGCTGACCGGGCGCTGCCGCCGCGAGCCGGACAGCGGGATTGTCTTTTTTGAGGAAATGGAGTATGACTGGACCGATTATGCCGAGGCTGCTTCGAAGGCGGTTGTATTTTTAGAAAAAGATTCTTACCTGTTTGACCGCATGACCATTGAGGAAAATGTGGAGCTTCTGTGGAAGCTGCATCGGAAGAAGCGGATGGGAACTCATCGGGCACGCCGCAGGCTGATTCAGGTTATGCTGAGTGAGTATGGGTTTGAGCTGGATCCGCGGCTGCACGTATTTGAACTGACCGAGTTGGAGAAGATGCGGCTGCAGCTTATTGTCGGACTGCAAAAGCAGACAAAGCTGATCTGTATCGATTTTTCCGGCACAGAGTGGACCAGGAGCGAATTTCGGAAGTGGAAGCAGCTGTTTTCGGAACTTACAGACCGAGGGATGGGCGTGATTATTTTTGATCACCAGATGTCCAGCCTTCAGACTCTCTCAGACCGAGTTGCTTTTCTCTATCGAGGGAGAATCCTTAAGGTGATGGAGAACGTTCCGGCAGAAAAAGTGAAAATGGACCAGGCGATACGGACACTTTTTCCAGAGCGCGGTGATCAGAATTATCAGAAAAACCGCGCAAAGAGCGAGGACATGGTTTTGAATATACAGGATCTGCCCCTGAATAACGGAAAAAGCCTGACACTTCCGCTGCGAAAAGGCGAATTTACAGTGGTCTATGGATCGGACATGGACACGTTCGCGATGCTGCAGGAGCAGTTTGGAAGCCGGCGGATTGCAGGCCAGGATGGAGGTAAAGAGCTTCGCCTGGAGTTTATAGATATCCGTTATATAGATTCTGTAATTGAAGAAGTGTCACCGCTGGAGAATTGCGTTCTTGGACTGCTGCATCGGTTTGCGGTCCTGGGGTTTACCAAAAGTTCGGCTTTGCGGTATATAGAGAAGGATTTTGCCCAATGGTACGGCGACGACCGGCTTTTGCAGCTTGCGGACTCACGAAATCTCGCCCGCCGGGAGCGGGTAGCTCTGAATCTTTATCGGATCAGACTGCGGCGGCCTCAGATTATTTTTTTCTCAGATATCTATCTGCAGAACGATCTTGCAGCGGTCCGCATGGTGTCGGATCAGATACTGGAGTTTCTGGGAGACGGAGCAGCGGTCTGCATGCTGACATCGGATTATAATTTTTCCAACAGCCTCGTTGACCATTATGTAATCCTGGGAGAAAAGAACGGAGAGAGGGATGGGTAAAAAACGATCAGGAAGGATATACGGCGCTGCTGATATCTGGAATCAGTATTCCACCATTATTCTTCTGGTGGCGGTGATTTTTATTTTTTCCGTTCGGGAGGACGGCTTTTTTCGTGTTGAGAATTTTCAGTCAATTGTAAGAAACAGCACCGAACTGCTGGTGATCGTGATGGGGCTGTCGGTGATTATGGCGGGCGGAGGATACGACCTGTCGATCGGCTGGCAGATTTCCCTGTTATCGGTTCTGATGCATCATCTCGGAAACAGAGGGGTGGATGGCGCCGCGGCAATCCTGATCATTCTGATTACAGGAGTGTTTCTGGGATTGCTCAATGGTGTTCTGGTCTCTTATTTTGGCATTATTCCCTTTGTGGCGACCATTGCGACCCAGATGATTTACAGAGGCTGTTCTTATCTGTTTTCCGGCGGGAGTATGTCAAATGTGTTTCCTCGTTCCATCTATTATATGTCCCGTACCCGGCTGGCAGGTCTGCGCCTGGATATCTGGATCGCGTTTATCTGCGCTCTCGTAGTTTGCGTGCTTTTTCAGGGAACCTATATTGGAAAATATATCCGCGCGATCGGATTGTCTGAGCCAAATGCCATCCGTTCAGGCATCCAGGTGCGCCGGATGAAATGCAGTACCTATGCCATCGCCGGCCTGTTCTACGCAGTCGCGGCGATGATGCTGACTTCCTCGTATGGATACGCCGGAAGCGAGAATGGGATTGGCATGGAGATTTCCGCGATTGCTGCCGCCTGCGTCGGAGGAATTATGGGCCGCGCAAATCGTGTGCAGGTCTGGAAGCTGGTCACAGGCGTTCTGATTATCGGGATTATCGAAAAAGGACTTCCATCTATCGGCGTATCCGCTTATGTACAATATATTTTTACCGGAATCGTGGTAGTCATCAGTATGATTCTCTCGCAGTCCCAAAAGAAGGAATTCGCGTAGGAATTCTCCGCCTGGCGTCTGATAATGTCCCCCTCTGAAAGGGGGATTCTTTTCATTTTCCACACAATCTATATTTTAGCGCATTTTACCGCGGCGTCCGGCATGCTATAGTAATGACAATGCAGCAGTCTTTGGCATGCTTTAGTATTATTCACAATGCTGCCCTGTTGCCAAATCACTGTGATAAAAAAGAAAAATGAGGTGAGAAGCATGAAGTACAGGAAAATGCAGACAAAGAACGGAGAAATAGAAGTCTCGAAGCTTGTGATCGGCTCAGCAGTGAAAATGGGAAATCTGTCCAAAAAAGATTTGTTCCGTCTTTTTGACCGGTATGTTGACGCTGGGGGGAATTGTATTGATGTGGCGCGGGCATATGGCGGCGGAAGTACCGAAGAGCTGATCGGAGAATACCTGAAGACCCGGCCGGATCGAAACAATATCCGCATTTCTACAAAAGGGTGCCATCCAAAGGAGGATGGCCTGCCGCGATTCTCCGGAGCGGATATGCGCATGGATCTGGATGCCAGTCTGAAGGCGCTTGGCAGAGATTACATTGATATTTACTGGATTCATAAGGATGAGGAAAGCTACCCGGTGGAGCCGATCATCGATGAATTAAACAACCTTATGAATACCGGAAAGATCGGTGCGGTTGGCTGCTCAAACTGGCACACGGATCGTATCGAAAAGGCGAATCAGTACGCGAAGGTCAGCGGACAGCAGGGATTCGAGATGAGTCAGATCCAGTGGAGTCTGGCGGCTACGAAGGATGAGTTTTTCACGCAGTTTTCTTCCATCGTAATGGATGAGAAGTCCTATGACTGGTACTGCGCGAATGAAATGCCGGTTTTTTCTTTTAGTCCGCAGGCGCAGGGATTTTTTTCGAAACTGGAAAAGGGCGGTGTAGAAAGCCTCAGCCCCCAGGCACAGGAAGCGTACGTGAATCCTGAGAACCTGCTCCGGTTTGAACGAGTGAAAAAGCTGGCCGAAGAGAGGAATGTCCCGATTTCGGTGCCAGTGCTGGCCTATCTGATAAACAATAAACTTCCATGCTGGGCTGTGTTTGGGGCGACCAGGATGGAGATGCTGGAAGAGACACTTCTGGCGGCGGACTTTTCCATGACGCCGGAAGAAGCGGATGCGCTTTATCGGATTTGAGAGGAGAAGATAAAATGGAACGAACAGAATACAGACGTAAGTACATACCGATCACACCGTTTGAGGATCCTTCTGTCACAGCGGATTTCAGAAAGAAATACAAAAGCGCGGTTTACGCGGTGGATCCTTATGTGGAAGTCTTTCAGCTGCGAGACAATATGTGGGCTCTGCTGGCACCCTGTACGCATGCTGTGAGCGACAATTGGATTTACCTGATTGAAGGCCCCGAAAAAGCGCTTTTTATTGATAATGGTTATGGGATCGGAAATCTGAAAGGTCTGGGTGAAATGCTGACTGGAAAGCCCTGCATCACAGCGCCGACCCATTTTCACGGAGATCACGCGGGCGGGAGCGCGCAGTTTGATGAGATTTATTGCCATGAATACTGCGCGGATATGATGAAAACCCGGATGACGCGGGCGGACTGGGACAGCTTTAACCATGTGGGGGAGGCACAGCACAGGCCTTACTATCTGGAAGAGGATGTAATTGATCAGAAATGTGAGCCCATCGCCTGTCCGAATCATTTTGTGATTAACCTTGGCGGCGATTATGATATTGAGCTGATTCATACGGGCGGACACGCGCCGGGGCTTTCCTGCTATCTGGATAAGAAAGCGCGTATTTTGTATACCGGCGACGCGGTTTTTGAGTCAAGAGAAGAGACACCGGGGTTGGGAACCGGGCTGAACGGGGCTAAGAGTACAAAGTATAACATCCTTCATCCGGAAGCCATGGATTACCGGTTTTATATGAAACAGATTATTGGTCTGGCAGATCGCGTGGAGGAATTTGATTTCTGTATGCCGGGGCATGGATTTACTGACAGTCCGGCGAGGATTGTCACAGATACAAGGGACGCGATTTGCGCCGCCGTAGAAAATCCTCGAAATTATGATGAGGAAGTGGTAAACCACCAGGGTAAAATACAGTATAATATGCGCCGCGGTCTTGCGAGAGTCCGCTACTCCCTGGAGCTTTTTTCGGAGGAGGAATGAGAATGAAGACAGTACCTGAATTAAAATCAAAACGGATCGGGGACGGCGGAAGACCCCATGATTACGCGTTGGTGATGGCTTATATGAATCAGTTGGAGAAGGACCCCAACCGCAAAATTTATGAGATTGATCCCTATGTAGCAGTGTATCAGTTCCGGGAAAATATTTATGGCCTTTTTACGCACAACTGCGATTTCGCCGGGGATGTCTGGATGTATCTGATTTTAGGCCCCCAGAAAGCGATGCTGATTGATACGGCTTTTGGCCTGGGAGATACCAAAGCTCTGGTGGAATATCTGGCCGGCGACAGGGAAGTGATTGTGGTAAATACGCATCCGCATCCGGATCACGGATTTGGAAACTGCCGCTTTGATAAGGTTTACTGCCATAAATACGCGGTGCCGGTTTTAGAGCGCCAGGATGAACATCTCTGGGATTACCTGTTTGATGAAAATGGAAATAATATCTGGCTCGAATTTGACAGAGCGGATCTGCCGGTTTATAAGCCTTATGAGATCGTTCCGGTAGAGGATGGCCACATTTTTAACCTGGGCGGCGATTATGAGGTAGAATTAAAGTGGGTGCCTGGGCACGCTTCTAGTCATTGTATGTTTCTGGATAAAAAGGCGCGTATCCTTTTTGCCGGAGACGGCATGTGCGCGCATATTTCCGGAGAAGGAAGCGGCAAACGCCCCGGGGATGATTACTATATGTATAACAATCTGGAATGCTATCGCCGGGAGCTGCGCAAGCTGGCTGCCAGGCTGGATGAATATGACAGCGTATTTCCCTGTCATTTCATAGTCGATCTTCCGGCAGACGCTCTGATCCCGGCAATGCTGGAGGCCTGCGACGCGATCCTGGATGAAGGAAAATTTGATCTGATTGAGGATTATAAGACAGGCGATGGAGGACGGATACAGAGACAGTACAAGTATGTAAAGGGGTTCAGTATTTTGGGTGTTTCCAGGCAGAATCAGGGCGTATATATGCCGGATGAATTCAGATAGGTGAGATGAGAAAATGGTCGAGAAGAAAAATTTTGGATGCCTGAGTGACGGACGGATGGTTCAGAGCTACACAATTTCTAATAAGTATGGTGAGTATGTGACTCTGCTTGACTATGGCGCTACCGTTTATCAGATTGTCGTCAGAGACAGAGACGGCCGGCTGGGAGATGTGGTCCTTGGGGCGCCTGAAGCAAAGGATCTGGAGAGCTTTCGTTTTATGGGAAGCACCATCGGACGGTGTGCGAACCGGATCGCGCATGGACGTTTTGAGGCGGATGGAAAGGTATACCAGCTGGAACAGAACATGAAGGGACATTTCCTGCATGGAGCCAGCGGAAATTACGCGAAAAAGCTGTTTCAGGGGAGGATTGACGAAGCCGGGCAGAGCGTGACCTTTTATCATAAGGATACCGGCGAAGGAGGGTTTGACTGCCAGGTGGATGCCTGGATCACGTTTTCCTTTGACGATGAGGGTCGGCTTTCTATTACTTATGACTGGACAGCCGATGGACTCACCGTTTTAAATCCGACGAACCATACGTATTTTAACCTGGCCGGTACAGGGGATGTGCGAAGTCAGAGACTATGGATCATCGCGGATCGCCGTGTGACCAGAGATGAAGAAGGGCTTCCGGATGGAGGTCTGATTCCGGTGCAGGGTTCGCCGGCGGATTTTACTGGAATGAGAAGTATCGGAGAAGCAATGGATGCTGATTTTATCGGATATTTCGCGGATGGGAAAATCATGTACGATGAGTTTTATGTGACGGAGCAGAAGACAGCGCAGCTGATGGCACAGCTCTCCTGCCCGGAGACGGGACGGACATTGCGCGTGTATTCCGATATGCCTTCTCTTGTGCTGTTTGTCCCCTGCGTTGGGCAGGCTGTGGCCGGAAAGGCCCGGCAGACTTATCAGGGGTACTGCGCGGTATGTCTGGAGACCGGGTTTGTACCAAACGCGGTGAATTGCCCGCAGTATGTCTCTCCGCTTTTCCGGAAGGGAGAAACCCTGCATTCGACTACCGTATATGAGTTTGGAAGAAACGCGTAAACAATTCGTATAAAAAGAAGATTACCGGCGTCGGGATCTTCTTTTTTTATGCACAGAGCCGGGCAAGGAGTTTTGGGGCTAAAGCCGCACCCGGCTCGCGCAGGCGGATAGGGGAGAAAAGCGTTCCCCTATCCGATTTGATATGATTGCATTTCATCACAAAATTGGATGCGCAGTTTTATACTTGACAGTCGTATAACGACTAATTTATAATACAAACAAAAATCAGTCGTAATGGAGGCATGCATGTATAAAAAAAGAGCAATCGAATCAGTGATACAAAATACCGCAGGAAGTTTTAAGGGGATTTTGCTGACTGGCCCCAGACAGACAGGGAAATCAACAGTGCTGCAGCATATGTATGGAGATCGGAGATATATTTCTTTTGATGATCCGGTGCTGCTCTCTGAGACGAAATCGGAGCCGGGTCTTTTTTTCCGAAACAACCGGCCGCCTGTCATTCTGGATGAGGTGCAGTATATTGCCGAATTATTCCCTTACATCAAAATGGAGTGCGATAAGAGTGATGAAAAGGGGCGGTTCCTTCTTACAGGCTCTCAGCAGTATCATTTGATGAAGAATGTATCAGAGTCTTTGGCGGGCAGAATTGCTGTTCTGGAATTGACCGGGTTTTCCATGAGAGAGCTTATGGATTCCTCTTTTGATGCTCCTTTTGTTCCGTCAGAAAACTACATTTCTTCCAGAGCGTCATCTGTTTGCCAGATAGAGGATATTTGGAAGGTGATCCACAGAGGCAGCTATCCGGCGTTAATTGATCAGAAGGTGAACTGGCAGATTTTTTATTCCTCTTATGTACAGACTTATATTGACAGAGATATTAATGAGCTTGGCAATGTGAAGGATAAATTGAAATTCACGCAGTTTATGACGGCTATGGCCGCGAGAACCGGGCAGATTTTAAATTATTCGAGTGTTGCGGATCAGATTGAGGTTTCCGTAGGGACTGTCAAAGAATGGACTTCGCTTCTGGAAGCTTCCGGGATTATATATGTTTTACAGCCATTTTCAAATTCTGCGCTGTCGCGCGCGATTAAGACTCCAAAGCTGTATTTTCGCGATACAGGGCTGGTATGTTATCTGACAAAGTATCAGAGCCCTCAGACAGCAATGAATGGCGCGATGGCCGGAGAATTATTTGAGACTTTTGTTGTCTCTGAGATTCTGAAGTCCTTCTCAAATGCCGGGCTGGATTACCGTATGTATGTTTCCTGGTACAGGGGAAAGGATAAACGCAGAGTATCGGAAAATGGGCAGGTCATAAGCCGGGAAAATGAAATTGATCTGCTGATTGAGCAGGATGATGTGATCTATCCGGTAGAAATTAAAATGTCCGCTAACCCCAAATTGTCTATGACCAACGCATTTGATGTATTGGATCGGATTCCGGGGAAAAAACGCGGTGTGGGGGTCATTTTGTGCATGTATCCGTCTGTACTCTGGATGAAGGATAATATTGTGGTTCTTCCGGTGGAGTACATCTGATTTTTCGTAAGGGAGAAATATATGGCAGGAAATTTATACCTCATGGTGGGACAATCCGCTGCGGAAATATCCGGTGCCAGAGTCTTAGATTCATATATCAGGCAGCACAAAGAGGACATGTTATTCCCGCTATAGGTTATTGGTGCAATCTGGCCGCATAGTTGCAAAGAGCTTCTATATTACGTTCCACACCATCAACAATCTGCTGTATGCGGAGCTCTGTCATGATTCCGCTTGAGCGGAGGATGCTTTGTACATCCTCTGGGAATCCGGAAAGTCTGTCTGTATCCAGCCAGCTTAAGTCTGTGAACAAACGAAGCTGCTCCATCGGCGTGAGTGAGTCCAGATCAAAAGGACGTGCATAATAGTCATAGCTTTCCGGGGAATCCAGACTGGTTTCCCAGCACCAGAGACTGTTGCCGCAGTCAAAAATCGGAGCAATTCTGGTATAGTTCAGTGTCTCTACATTTCGGATGACGCCGAAGTTCTGCCAATGACGATCACAGTTTGCCATGATAAAGTCAGAAACGAACATTTTAGACAGAGAAATCTCCGGATGCAAAAGGCCCAGCTCCCGATAACAGTCAAGCAGGTGATGATAATCATCAACGCCCTGCTTCTGACGGCGGGAACGGATAATATCATAGGCCGGAACGAGTTCTTCATCTTTTCCCAGCATGTTTGGACATGCACAATATGTTTTCCGGTCTTCTTTAACCAGGAAATAGGGCATGTAATCCTGCTGCTCCAGTATTCTTTCATGTAATTTTGATGCTATAAGTTCATTCCATACTTCGTCGGATGTGCGGCCGGATCCTGCTTTCAGAAGAATGCGCTGCCCATTGACGATTTTCCATTTTTTCTGAAGATTTCCATTCAGAGTGCCATTTGGAGAGAAAAGATCCAGCCCTCCGGGAGAGTGCTGCCCCATTGTCAGAAATCCCAGATCATTGCTGAAGTCATTTTCAAAAAAGTTAATATTTTTCCATTCTTGCGGCTCGGCTGGATTATTGAGCCAATAGCAGTCGGACAGTGACAGACCAAAGCAGCGTTCAGCAAGCTCCATGGTAGATCCAAGACGCAGCCGTTCCATAAGCGAACGCAGCTGGTTGCGGGATGCCGGAATGGCTCGGCCTGACCACCAGGAATTAAAAGAATAGATGGTCATCTTTTTGTCTACTGTCAGTGCGCCTGGGGGCGCGTAAGCAAGATCAAAGCTTTCTTTGACTGCAACTGCCTGGTGCCCGTCGAGGTCATAGCGTACTTCAGCTACTGGATGATTTTTATTCATAAGGATGTAGTTTGTAAATGCCATTGTCTGCCTCCCATCGGTTCTCCAGGTTAAAGAAAAATAGATTTTTCAAATTCCGGCACTATCTTAACAGATCATAATCCAAATTGCAATGTTCCAGGTTCTTATTCAGCGCTAAAGAATAAAAAGCTGAAGTCTATACAAATTCTTGATTTTTTCCA
>JAJBVE010000086.1 GCA_020859995.1 Clostridiales bacterium | reverse complement strand
AACGGAGGCGTGACCGGATGGCAGGAAGACTATGGACCGACGAGGAGCTGGCCATTCTGACGGAAGGGTACCCGAAAGAGGGGATCCGGGTCATGGAGCGGCTCCCCGGCCGGACGAGAAGCATGGTGGCACAAAAGGCGCGGAGCCTTGATTTATCCGCGCCGAAAGATGAATGGAACACAGAAGAATTGGCCATTTTGAAAAAATGGTATCCGAGCGAAGGCAGTGAAGTGGTGGCGCGTCTGCCGGGCAAGACCCGGCACGCAGTCCGCGCCCAGGCTCAACGAGCAGGCCTGGCGAACAAAGCCCGATGGAGCGAGGCGGAAGACGAAATCATCCGCATGTGGTACCCCACCGAAGGTCCGGAGGCCGCCGGACGCCTGCGCGGACGCACCCGCGAATCCGTACGAATACACGCGCAGAAGCTCGGAATCTCATGTGAATACAGCAAAAGACCCCGCCGCTCAGAGTGAAGCGGCGGGGCTTTGTTATTAACTTGTGAAGTTCGCTGCTGCAGACGCCGCGAACTTCTTGCAAGCAATTACAAATAAGATGTAAGCTGAATTATTCCCGCGAAGTGACACTACGCGGTATATTCTCCATACTTGGTAGTAAACGTGCCGCCGGATATTTTGACAACACCTTTTTTCGCTCCTGTGCTGTTCTTTAACTGGGCGTATTTGTAGGCCTTTTTGCCGGTAAAGGTGCCGCCGGTTACGGTGATTTTTCCGTAGTCGTACGCGTACAGGATGATCGTCTTCGTCCCCGTCGTTTTGAAGGTACCCTTGGAAATGGTGACTTTTCCGTAGGAAGTGCCGCCGTCCACGCCGTGGCCGCATGCTTCAATTACATTGCCTCCTGCCTTGAATGTGCCGCCTTTTATTGAGACAGTACCGCCCATCGTGCAAAGGCAGGCATTTTCATCGTTGATAAAAGTACCGCCGCTGATAGTCACCTTGCCGACCCAGGTTGCGATGGTTGCGTAGCTGTTGCTTGCCGTGAACGTACCGTCCTTGATCACTACAGTTCCTCCATTATCCGAAATGATACCGAAGCCAGAAGCGGTCTTGTCGCAGTCCGCAGTGAAAGTCCCGTTTTTAATGGTAAGCTTCCCTGAATTGCTGATCCCGTACCCGGTGGATGTAAAATCTCCGCTGCTGATCGTCATCGTTCCATCATTGTAAGCAAGGCTGCCGCAGCCGTAGGAAAGAGCTTTCTTCGTAAATTTGCCGCCGCTGATGGTCATCGTCCCGCTGTTGGCAAGCAGAGTTCCGTATACCTTTGAGCCAAACCCTGAAACCGTTTTGCTGGTGCAGGCGTTGTAGAAAGATCCGCCGCTGATCGTCATCGTGCCAAGATTTTGCAGCGTTCCCTTGTAGGTTCCGCTGGTAATGTTTACCGTGGCGGCTTCTGCAGTTTTAATTACGGGTCCGCTCACCGCATCTTCTTTTTCGCTGTACGTCGTGCCTGTCTGCTTGATCGTCCCGTTTTTAATCGTCAGAGTTCCCTTTTTCACGTACAGATAAGCCGTGGATTTTTTGAAAGTGATGGTATGCTTGTTCAGATTCAGCGTGACGGATTTCCCCGACCGGCTAAAAGAAAGGACGCTGCTGTAGGAGACGTCTTTTTGCAGCACGATCGTCTGACCGCTCTTCGCAGCCTTAAAAGCCGCTGCCAGCGAAGAGTAATTCGTACTCCCGATTTTTGCGACTGTGCCAGAAGAAGCCGCCATCGACACCGTCCCAAACAGAGCCGATACCAGCAAGGCCATGAGCAGTGGCAGTAAAAGTTTTCTGATTTTTTGCATTTGAATACCTCCTTTATGATTTTGTGTTTGTGGAGGCTGTTGCATTCGTGGATGCCTGTGTGATTTACGAATACAATAGCGCTTGTTGGATACTTTTGCATTTTGCGAATTCATCTGCACTTGCACGGAGTGGAATGCACTTGCATTTTGCGAACACATTTACACTTGCACGGAGTGGAATGCACTTGCATTTTGCGAACACATTTACACTTGCACGGAGTGGAATGCACTTGAATTTGCGAATTCATTTGCACATGATGGATATCTGCAGATGATCGCAGGATTACGCAAAGCAAATCTCATGCTTTAAAAATTAGCATATTATGGAAAGATCGTCAATTGAAAAAAGGTTTCCAGGCGCTGGTTGAAAAAAATTCCCGGATGCCAGCTATGGAAAAAGGAACTTCAGGAATTAGTTGGAAAAAGTGATTCTGATGCCAGCTGAAAAAGAAGACTTCCGGTTTCAGCAGTGGAAAAGGCATCTGGGTGACGGTGCGTGTTGGAGAAAATAATCGATCAGAAGAAATTTACACGTTGTGTGTTTCACGAAAGTGTGTTATTATGATAATCATGAAAAGGCAGAAGCGAAGCGTACAGAACGTAGAAATCCAATGCAATACAATATAACGACAGAATCGTGAGAATTTGGAGATTATGCGAAGCGTAGACACGCGCTTGCAGGTTTTCACACGATAATGTATGGACTGTTATCCACAAGGAGGAAAATAATGGAGTGCAAAGAAATAATAAAAGAACTGCGGGAAAGCACAGGAATGAATCGCCGGGAATTTTGCGAATATTTCCACATTCCCTATCGGACTGTGACAGAGTGGGAGCTGGGCAACCGGCATGCGCCGGATTATGTATTGCGCCTGCTGGGGTATTATATACAGGTGGAAAAATTAGGCAATGCAGGTAATGCAGATGGTGCAGGCAGTACATGTAACACAGGTAATGCAGGCGGTACATGCAGCGCAGTTAATGCGGATATTACGGGCAGTGCGGGAACTGTGGATAGTGCAGATGACGTATGTAATACGGATAATGCAGGCGATATTGATTATGTTGTACACGTGGAAGCTGCAGACGGCGCGGAAAGCGCAGAAAGTTCAGAAAGTATAGAAAGTTCAGAAAATAAAGAAAAGAAAGAAAATGTGGAAACGGTCAAAAAGAAAAAGACCACCGGCCTGATTCACATCTATTGTGGGGATGGAAAAGGGAAAACCACGACCGGCATGGGGCTGTGCGCCAGGGCGGCGGGCTATGGCCTGCGGGTATTGGTCTACCAGTTTATGAAGAACAATTCCACTAGTGAGCGGAAGGTGCTTGCCCTTTCAGAAAATATCACGCTCGTAGATGGCCTACCGCAGGAGAAATTCAGCTTCCAGATGACTGCGGAGGAGAAGGCAGAGCGGAAGGCCTACTACGAAAATCAGCTGCGCGCAGTGACGCGTAAGGCGCAGGAGGAAGGTTATGACGTGCTGTTCCTGGACGAGGTCATTTACACGATTCGCGCCGGGCTGCTGGAGGAAACGCTGCTGCTGGATTTTCTGCGCGGCAAGCCTGCCGGACTCGAGGTCATCCTGACCGGACAGGGTCCGAGCCAGGAGCTGATTGAGCTGGCGGACTATGTATCAGAAATTAAAAAAATAAGGCATCCGTTTGACAAAGGAATCCGCGCACGAGGGGGAATTGAGAGCTGAAGGGATGTTGTGATGTTTAGCTTTACGATATAGTGATAACAAGTTTTACTATTATACGCATGCAATGGTAATATAGTATGCTTACCTGGGGAGCCGGGGGACGTCTCTCACCTGAACCGAGTACCTGTCGGGGAGGAGTGATCATACTCGCAGCAAAACCAGCTGCTCGTTGACTTGCGAAGTTCGCTGCCGCAAGCGCCGCGAACTTCTTGCAAGTCAGATTATGAGTACATATGAAGGAATCATGGTTGTATTGACTGTTGTTTCTCTGATAGTCTCGATTCTGGATATGAAAAATAAGAAATAGCCGTCCTGCTCTCGTCATAGTTTAGGAACGGCTATATCTTATAGCAAGTTATGAATTGCGCCGGGTCGGGTGAGTGCCCGTCACCTTCCGGCTCCCTTGTTAAGCATATTATATGCTGCAAAAGGAATTTTTTCAACCCCTAATTTAAGATCGATATTCAGAAGGACAATAATCATAATCAATCATGAAAGGAAGGTGCAATAAATGCCATTACCCAAAGAGCAGATTTACACAGAAGATGATTACTGAAATTATTATTTACATCCGTTTAAAACACGGTTCCTTCCGCTTTTCTCATACGCATGCAGCCAGTCGGATTTGAGCAGATACACGAGGAATACGATGCTGCTCAGGCTCCAGGTAAGCGGATAGGCCCAGGCGATGGTCTGGTAAACGGGGAAGCAGCGCAGCGCTACGGTGACGTAGAGGATGCGCACGCCGCACCAGAAGGCCAGCATAGTCAGCATCGGCACAAAGGATTTGCCGCAGCCTCTCATGACGCCGGCGGCGCAGTGCGAGAAGGCTACCAGCAGGAAGAATGGGGCTACGGTCTGGGCGTGGATTGTGCCGTAGCTGATGGCTTCTTCGGAGTCTACGAAAAAGCGCAGCGCGTAGGGACAGCCGACATAGAGAATAAGGCCGATCAGCTCGGCGAGCACCATTCCGGACGCGATCCCGAAAATGGCTCCTTTTTTTGCCCGGTCATATTTCTGGGCGCCGAGGTTCTGACTGACGAAAGTGGGCAGAGCCATGGACATGCTCATGATCGGCAGGAATACGAAGCCTTCAATCTTGGCATACGCGCCCTGACCGGACATGGCGTAGGCGCCGAAGGAATTGATGTTGGTCTGTACGACCAGGTTTCCGAGGCTGATGACGGAATTCTGGATGCCGGTAGGGAGTCCCTGGCTGATGATCTGGGAGAGGATGCGTCTGTCAAAGCGCAGCTTGTGAATGTCCAGCCGTGTATAGTCTGTAAGGCGGCACATGCGGATCAGGCACAGGATGACGCTTAGCCCCTGTGAAATGACGGTAGCGGCCGCCGCGCCGGCTACTCCGAAGCCGAAGCCGGCCACCAGGACGAGGTCGAGCGCTACGTTGACCAGTGAGGAGAAAATCAGATAGTACAGAGGGTGTACGCTGTCTCCGAGCGCGCGCATGACAGACATGAAAATATTGTACATGATAACGGTGGAAACGCCTGCGCAGTAGATGCGAAAATAAGTGAGCGAGTAGGGCAGCACGTTTTCCGGCGTATTCATCAGCACCAGGATGCGCGGCACCAGTGCCAGGCCCACCACCGTGGCCAGGATGGAAGAGAGGATGCCGAAAAGCACGTTGTTGTGGACGGCTTTCTGGACATTTTTCTCATCCTTCGCTCCGAAATAGCGGGAAATGATTACACCGCCTCCGATCGCAATGCCATTGAAAAATCCGATGATCAGATAGGTGAGGCTGCCGCCGGAGCTGACCGCCGCGAAAGCTTCTGTGCTCGCGAAATTGCCGATCACCCATGCGTCGGCCATGTTGTAGAGCTGCTGCAGCAGCTGCCCAAGAAATACGGGTATCGCGAACGAGACGATACCCTTTATAATGGATCCTTCCGTCAACGTTACCGCTGTGCCGCCGGTATGCGTGCCGTGGTGGATCGGATGATGAAACCAGTTCATTTGCAAAAAATCCTTCTTTCCTTTCCCTGTCAATAATACGTCACAACCAGAAATCCGATATAGGCATTTTCGTAGATGAGCTGAGCCATATCGTCGGGCAGGTTTACGCAGCCATGCGAGCCGTCGGTCAGGTAGATGTCACCGCCGAATTCGGAACGCCAGTTGGCGTCGTGGAGCCCGTAGTTTCCGTAGTAAGCCATCCAGTACTGGACCTCGGAGGTATAATCCGCGCCGCGTAGGGTGGCCGGAGATTTCATGTAATAAATGGTATAGACTCCGTCCGGTGTCTGACGGTCCGCATTGCCGTAGGTACCGCTGACGCAGTCGCTTGTCCCCAGGAGCTCACCGTCTACGTAGAGCCAGACCTTCTGGTTTGTGAGGTCAACCTCCACGTAGGTGTCCGTGATATCGTTTTGAGAGTTATATTCATAGCCGCGGGTGCTCCAGACGGCCTCCATGCTGCCGCTCTGTCCGGCCTTGACCCTGGTAAGTAATCGCGATGCCGTGGACGCTACATCCATGCTCCAGCCGTAGGTGCCGGCGGGGACGGTAATCGTTTCTCCAAGACTGGTGGTAAACTCCCGGCCATTTTCCAGCGTACTGCGTGTATCGGAGAGAGCCTGCACCCAGGCAGTCAGCGCTTCTTCGTCATAGACAAGGGTATGTGTCTCCTCGGAAATGGAGACCCAGGCAGCGATGGTTTCCGCCGTCAGATAATCCCGCATTGCGTCGGTTTTGATCGTGAGCAGAAAATCCTCATAAAGGCCGCCTTCCGCGAAGGGATTGGACAGATCCGTATCCGCGTTGTCCGTCTCGCTGACCCAGGTTTTCGTCAGTTTCCACCGCTGATTGGCCCGGCCGGTGTATTCCTGCAGAACGACCTGGCTGCCCCGGTGAGCGAAGGAATCATCCAGCGTCAGGTAGCTGCCGTCGGAAGCCTGGATGTAGTAGCTGCCGTCGCCGGCATCTGTCAGAGTAAAGGATTGAGTGGCTCTGGCGGAGGCACTGGCGTCTGCGATGAGTTCCGAAAGCGCGGCGCTGCCGGTGACGGCTGCAGATGTGTTTTCCGCGGAGCCGCTGCCGGAAGAACTGCCTGAGGAGCTGCCCGCAGAATCGCTGGAAGCACTATTCGAACTATTTGCGGATTTCTCCGCAAAAGTGAAGGTCACCGCTTCCCCGGAGGAAAGTACACTCAGCCGCCAGGAGGATCCGGGCAGCTCTTCCAGGTAAAACTTCTGCTGATTGATATCGAGACGGTCGTAGAGCTGCAGAGAATCGTAGTCTGTATCGAGTACGGTACAGGTCTTCGCGTCCAGCACAAAATCGTCGCTGGTCACGCTTGTGATTTCATAGAGACCGGCAGAAATCCCGGTTGTTTCCGATTGCGATCCCGATGCCAGGGAGAGTTCCGCCGCTAAAGCTGCTTCTGCCTCCGCGGCCTGTGCCTCTGATTCGACTAAGGCCTCCGCCGCTTCCGCTACCAGAGCCTCCGAATTCGCCAGAGCCTCCGCTGCGTCTGCCGCCTGCGCGGTCAATTCTGACAAGGCGTCCGCTGCTTCTATGGCTTGCGCTGTCGCTTCCGACAGGGCTTCTGCTGCCTCCGACGCTTGTACTGCTGCGTCCGACAAAGCGTCTGCCGCCGCTGTCTCAGACACGGCGTCGGTTTCATCCGCCGTTTCTGCGGTTGCTGCTGCTGTTTCGGACGCCGTGCCGCTTTCTGCCTCTGCTTCTGCTTTTTCTGCGTCTGCCGCCGGTATCTCCGATGCATTGTCGGTTTCTATAGCCGTTTCCGAAGATACCGCCGCTGTTTCAGAAGCGGTTTCGTTTTCCACAGTCGTGTCTGCTGCTTCCATCGCTTCCGCTGTCCATACGGCCTGGCCGGGCGCGGCAAAAAGAACAGCCGCCAGGATGGCGGAAACGACTGAATATTTTATCTTCGTTGTTTTCATTGCTTTCATTGTACAACCTCCGCCGCTCTTCTCGTGGAGGCTTCCTGACTCCCAAAGCCGGAGAGAAGAGCGGGATGAAAACGATGGCTGCGGCAGCAGCCTGTAATGCATAAGGCACTGCTGCCGCAGCCATAAAATCGTGTTTCGATGATGCAGCCACAGTTCAGTTTTTCAGAGCTGCGGCTGTACATAGATTCTGTTTGAACTCTGGTTGTGTATCCTGAGCGCATTACGCTCCGATCGCGTTGCCGGTATAGAGCTGGTAATAGCGTCCCTTCTGTTCGATCAGCTGGTCATGAGTGCCGCGCTCGATGATGCGGCCCTGCTCAAGTACCATGATGCAGTCGGAATTCTTGACTGTGGAGAGACGGTGCGCGATGACGAAGGTCGTGCGGCCTGCCATCAGGTGATCCATGCCTTCCTGTACGATGCGCTCGGTACGGGTATCAATGGAGCTCGTCGCCTCATCGAGGATAAGCACCGGCGGGTCTGCGATGGCTGCGCGGGCGATTGCGAGCAGCTGGCGCTGGCCCTGGCTTAAGTTCGCGCCGTCGCCGGTCAGCATGGTGTCGTAGCCTTGCGGGAGGCGGCGGATAAAGCCGTCCGCGTTGGCGAGCTTCGCAGCTGCCACGATCTCGTCGTCGGTCGCGTCCAGCTTGCCGAAGCGGATGTTTTCTTTGACGGTGCCGGTAAACAGGTGCGTATCCTGCAGCACGATGCCGAGAGAGCGGCGCAGGTCGGCTTTCTTGATCTTGTTGACATTGATGCCGTCGTAGCGGATCTTGCCGTCCTGGATGTCGTAGAAACGGTTGATCAGGTTGGTGATCGTTGTCTTGCCGGCGCCGGTAGAGCCGACGAAGGCGATCTTCTGTCCGGGCGTCGCGTAGAGCTTGATATCGTGAAGCACAATCTTTTCATCGGTGTAGCCGAAGTCCACGCCGTCAAAAACGATGTCGCCGGTCAGCTCCTTGTAATCCACAGAGCCGTCCGCCTGGTGCGTATGCTTCCATGCCCACTTGCCCGTCCGGGTCTCGGACTCAGTCAGCTTGCCATTGACTTCTTTTGCGTGTACCAGAGTCACGTAGCCGTTGTCGGCCTCCGGCTCCTCGTCCATGAGGCGGAAAATACGGTCCGCACCGGCCATGGCCATGATGATGGAGTTGAACTGCTGGCTGACCTGGTTGATCGGCATGCTGAAGCTTTTGTTGAAGGTCAGGAAGCTTGCCAGACCGCCCAGCGTAAAGCCGCCGATACCATTCAGGGCGAGGATGCCGCCGACGATCGCGCAGAGCACGTAGCTGACATTGCCCAGCTGCGCGTTGATCGGGCCTAAGAAGCTGGAATACGTATTCGCCCGGTCCGCGCTGACGCAGAGCGCGTCATTCAGCTCGGTGAAATCCTTTGTACATTCCTCTTCGTGGCAGAAGACCTTGACGACCTTCTGGCCCTTCATCATTTCCTCGATATAACCATTTACCTTACCGAGATTTCTCTGCTGCTCGATAAAATATTTGCCGCTTAATCCGGTTGCTTTGCTGGTACAGAAGAGCATGACGCCCACCATGACCAGTGTCACACAGGTGAGCGGAACGCTCAGGATCAGCATGCTGATAAATACGCTGACAATGGTAAATGCTGCGTTGATGATCTGCGGAATACTCTGGCTTATCATCTGGCGCAGGGTATCGATGTCGTTGGTGTAGACCGACATGATGTCGCCGTGCGCATGGGTGTCAAAATACTTGATCGGCAGCGTTTCCATATGAGAAAACAGGTCGTTCCGCAGGTGGCGGAGCGTGCCCTGCGACACTGTCACCATAATACGGTTGTAGAGGTATGTTGACACGACGCCGATCGCGTAGAAGCAGGCTACCCTGCCGATCGCGCGGGCGAGCGGACCGAAATCCGGGTTGTCTGTCAGCAAAAACGGGGTGATGTATTCGTCAATCAGGTTCTTCGTGAAAAGGGTACCCTGTACGTTGGCAAGCACGCCGCAGCAGATCAGCACGAAGACGATCAGACAATGAAACTTATAATCGCGGAAAATGTATTTCATCAGCCTCGCGAGAAGCTTTCCGGGATTCTGTACAGTAGATTTGACCCCGCGGGGAGGTCTTGATCCTGGACCTGGCATAATCAGTCACCTGCCTTTTCATCAAAATCGCCGCCGCCGCCCGTCTGAGACTCGTATACCTCGCGGTAAATCTCATTTGTGGCCAGCAGCTCCTCATGAGTTCCAAAACCATTGATCCGGCCTTCGTCCATGACGATGATCCGGTCCGCGTCCTGCACACTGGAAATGCGCTGCGCGATGATCAGTTTGGTCGTATCCGGGATATCCTCGCGGAACGCGCGGCGGATCTTCGAGTCGGTGGCGGTGTCCACGGCGCTTGTACTGTCGTCGAGGATCAGGATTTTCGGATTCTTCAGAAGCGCACGGGCGATGCACAGCCGCTGCTTCTGGCCGCCGGACACGTTCGAACCGCCCTGCTCAATATAAGTATTGTAGCCATCCGGGAAGGCCCGGACAAAATCATCCGCGCATGCGAGACGACAGGCCTCCTGGCACTCCTCATCCGTGGCGTCCTTGTTGCCCCAGCGCAGGTTTTCATAAATCGTGCCGGAGAAAAGTACATTTTTCTGGAGCACGACGGCTACCTGGTTGCGGAGCGCTTCCATATCGTATTCGCGTACATCCCGGCCGCCGACCTTCACAGAACCCTCTGATACATCGTAAAGGCGGCTGATCAGGTTGACCAGACTGGTCTTCGCGCTGCCGGTGCCGCCGATGATGCCGATGGTCTCTCCGGCGTGAATGTCCAGATTGATATCCGAGAGCACGTATTCTTTGCTGTCCTTATGATAGGAAAAAGCTACATTTTCAAAGCGGATGCTGCCGTCCGCCACATCCGAAACCGGATGCTCCGGGTTGGTCAGATCCGGCTCCTCGTCCAGTACCTCGCAGATACGGCGGGCGCTGGCTACGCTCATCGAGATCATGACAAAGATCATCGAGAGCATCATCAGGCTGGAAAGAATATTCATGCAGTAGGCCAGCAGGCTCATCAGCTCGCCGGTCGTGAGCGTAGAGGACACGATCATTTTCGCGCCGATCCAGCTGATCAGGATGATACAGCTATACACGGTAAGCTGCATCAGCGGGGCGTTGACGATGACATTGTGCTCCGCCTTTACAAACAGATTATAAATATTCTGGCTGGCCTTGTTGAGCTTCTTCGTCTCGTAATCCTCGCGGACATAAGCCTTGACCACGCGGATCGCGGAGACATTCTCCTCGATCGAGGCGTTCAGGTCATCGTACTTCGGGAAGACCTGCTGGAAATATTTGGTCGCGTGGATGACCAGGAAAACGAGGACAACGCCTAAAATCAGCGCCGCGATCAGATAGATCGAAGCCAGCCGCGCGTTGATCATAAAGGCCATCACCAGCGCACAGATGATGCTGGCCGGTGCCCGCATGGCCATCTTCAGGATCATCTGATAGGCATTCTGAATATTGGTCACGTCCGTCGTCAGACGGGTCACCAGTCCTGCCGGACTGAATTTGTCAATGTTGGCAAAGGAAAAGGTCTGAATGTGGCTGAACATTTCCGCACGGAGGTTTTTCGCCAGACCGGAGGAAGCCTTCGCTCCGAACCGCCCGCCGAGCATACCGCCGGAGAGTCCGATCAGCGCACAGACTACCATCAGACCGCCGATTTTGTAAATGTGGCTGATATCGCCCGCATTTACACCGTCGTCGATGATCGAGGCCATCAGAAATGGGATCATCGTCTCCATGATCACCTCCAGCAGCATGAACAGCGGTGTCACGATGGAGGCATTCCGGTATTCCTTTACCTGTTTCGCAAGTGTACGAATCATGGGTGGGGAATCTCCTTTCATTATTATATAGTGTTTTGTTTTCTGCGAAAAAATCCGCATACACGCAAAGATACCGTCATGCTGATGTTACTCGCAGACGGAATCTTTTTTCGCAATTATCATAGACAAAATGGGAAATGATGTCAAGTAAAAAAAGCATAAACCTGTCAGAAACGGATCTGACTGAAATCAATAGAAAAGTCTGAATAGATGCCTACAGGAACCACATCGGTGAAAGAGTATTCATTTTGCTCATTATTCGCAAAGTCATATACGGTAATGCGGTTTTTATCCGGATCGACCAGCCAGTATTCATGGACGCCGGCCGGACGGTACAGAAACAGTTTTGTCAGATAATCGTGCTGCCTGCTTCCGGGGGAAACGACTTCAATGATCCAGTCCGGAGCACCCTCGCAGCCGCGGTCACTGAGCTTATCCGGGTCGCAGACAACCGAAATATCCGGCTCCAGATAAGTACTGTCATCTTCGTTTAGAAAAACTCCGAATGGAGCAAAGTTCACCTCGCAGGAGCCGCCCTTCGCATCAATGTAATCCGCGATTTTGCGATACAGCGCACCGGTGATCCGCTGGTGCTTCCGGGTCGGGGGCGCCATGTAATAAATCTGGCCGTCAATCAACTCTGCGCGCAGAGTGTCCGGCAGATCATAGATGTCGTCGATGGTATAAATCTGTTCTTTTGGCAATGGCTTAATTGGTCCTCCTTAATCGACTGGCTTAGCTGGCGAATTTTATTTTAAAACAGCGCTAAAGAATAAAAACTTTTCGCAATAAAAATACTTGTATTTTCCCA
>JAJBVE010000085.1 GCA_020859995.1 Clostridiales bacterium | reverse complement strand
CGTGCTGGCCATGGTCATGCCCGCAGTAATTTCCAAAGCGGAAGCTCTGGCGTTTCTGTTCGCCGTTTCCTTCAATGTGCCATGCGTGATGGCTCTGTCCACAACCTACAGAGAAACACATTCACTCAAATGGACCCTGCGCCTGGCTCTGTTTTTTACGGGCAGCGCTCTGATCCTATCCTGTATTATCTATCATGTCGCGGGGATATTCTGGTGATGCTGTGATTGATTCCCGGCGATAGAGCTCTTTGCGATTAAAATTTTTCGGCATTATGCGGAGCAGGTGTAAGGCGAATGTGCTGCCATTGCATTTGCTCCATTATTTTGCAGTTCCAAAGTCGGAGCAAAAAAGGGAGATACAGCGGAGCGCATCCATTGAGAACGTTTTTCGGCAAAAAAAGAAATTTAGTGTTTACAACAGGGCAGAAAGAAGATACGATGACAATATCAGAACTGTTATGTATCAGTACAAGGGAGATATTACTTTGAAACAGCGAGATCTGACAAGAGGACCGGTCTTTCGGTCCATGAGTATTTTTGCGCTGCCAATGCTGTTGGGAAATTTACTGCAGCAGATGTATAATGTAGTGGATACCTGGGTTGTCGGGCGGTATATCGGCTCCGACGCACTGGCAGGTGTGGGGAGTTCATACACGCTCATGATTTTCCTGACATCCATTCTTTTGGGTCTGTGCATGGGGAGCGGCGTGGTTTTTTCCCTGAATTATGGGCGAAAAGACGAGAATCAGCTGAAAACGTCGGTGGGAACAGCGTTTTGCCTGATCGCGGCGGCTGCGGTTTTGCTGACTATGATTCCGATCCTGGCGCTTGACTTCATCCTTGCCTGGCTGAATATTCCGCAACAGATCCTCGCCCTGACGCGGGAGTATCTGTTTATTGTATTCTGGGGGATTCCGGCCGTCTTTTTCTATAATTTTTTTGCCGCATATTTAAAGTCGCTGGGAAACGCCGTGGTACCGTTGGTGTTCCTTAGCATTTCAACAGCAGTCAATATCGGGCTCGACTTGTTATTTGTAGTCGGACTTGGCTTCGGAACTCCCGGAGCTGCAGGCGCCACGATTATTGCGCAGTACATTTCCGGAATCGGAGTGTGTGTTTATGTGATGAAAAAGGACTCTCGGGTGCGCGCTGCGTTTTTGCATATCCGGGTCAGTCGTGACAGCATGCGGGAGATCGCCGGATACTCTGTTTTCACCTGTCTGCAGCAATCTGTGATGAACCTTGGCATTCTGATGGTGCAGGGACTGGTCAACAGCTTTGGGACAACAATTATGGCAGCGTTCGCAGCTGCTGTGAAAATCGATTCCTTTGCCTATATGCCTGCGCAGGAGTACGGCAATGCGTTTTCCACGTTTGTCGCTCAGAATACGGGCGCAGGCAAAAAGGATCGTGTGACAAGCGGCATCAAATGTGCGGCCCTGACTTCTCTGACGTATTGCGCAGCCGCATCTGTCGTACTCTGGTTTTTGGCTGAAAATCTGATGCGGAGTTTTGTATCGTCGTCGGAGGGAGCGATTATAGAGGAAGGTGTGCGCTATCTGCATATTGAGGGGGCCTTTTATTGCGGAATCGGCTGCCTGTTTTTGCTTTACGGTTTTTATCGGGCGATCAGAAAGCCAGCCATGTCTCTGGTCCTGACGATCATTTCTCTGGGAACCCGCGTTGCGCTGGCTTACATTTTGTCACCGGTTTCCTTTATAGGCGTGGTGGGAATCTGGTGGGCGATTCCAATCGGGTGGTTCCTGGCGGATATGACCGGGATTGTTTACCTGGTGGTGAACCGAAAAAATTTCCTGTGAATTTTCATGTGGAGGTGATATTGTGACGGAATGCTTCTTTCAATACGACAGGCTGTATCTGAATGCGGCCTATCATGAACCGGAAAAACACAGGCACCTGTTATCGCATATCATAATCGGAGTTTCCCATAAAATCAGGTGCAGTGTGAATCAGTATGAATTTGAAGCAGAGGGAGTATGCATCGATTCCGACGTTCTGCATACAGCCTGCGTGGAAAAGGGGGAACTGCTCATCTGCCTGTTCGATAAAACTTCTTTATTCGCCAATGAACTTTCCCGTCGTTATCTGAAGGGACAGAACTATGCTGTCCTGGATGGGGAGACAGTACAGATAATAAGAAACGCATGGCTTAATACCCGCTCGCTGCCGGCTGTGGACGAGGCAATCACCAATATGCTGGGGATAGAAGATTTCACTCTTTCCATGGACGAGCGGATACAGAATGCACTTGAGACGCTAAAAAAACATGAGAGTGTTGAGCCTGATACGATAAGCAACCTTGCGGCGGAAGCCGGAATTTCTGTCAGCCGTTTTTCACATCTGTTTAAGGAAAATGTGGGGATCGCCCTGCGCCGATATCTGGCACTGGAAAAAATAAGGAAGAGCTATATTCATCTGTTGAAATCGGGGAATATTACGGATGCCGCAATGATGGCAGGTTTCGACTCCCCGTCCCATCTGGCGGCGACCTGTAAGAGAATGTTCGGAATCTCCCTGAGTGATTTTATGAAAAGCTAGTGTGACTGTTCGGAACAGGTCTTTGCGCCTGCTGCGAAGGCAGTATGAAAATAGATAGCGTGTTAGCGTGTAATTGAAAGCGGAGAGCTTCCTTGTATGATAAAACGGTATCAACAAGGAGGCTTTTATTTATGAAAAAATATGATATTTCGCAGCCAGTATCACTGAAAAAAGGCGTGTATAAGCTGAATGATGAGGCTAATTTTAATTATCAGCTCAACCGCGTCATCAATTGGGACGGCGGGCGTCTGGAGGATATTCAGAAAATCAGCGGGAAAATAAAAAGCAGCGCCGACTGGAAACGTGAACTGATCGCGCTCGGAGACGAGGCGATGGAGGAGGAACGGATTGAGAACGCTATCGCTTACTACCGTATGAGCGAGTTCTTTATGTACGATGGCGATCCCGACAAGAAAAAGTATTATGAGAAAGCCACTGCTCTTTTCTACGAGTATTATGCAGATTATTTCGAAGGAGAAAATCCCCGTATCAGGAGGCTTGAGGTGCCGTATGAGGGCGTGAAGCTGCCCGTTATGCATGTGGAGCCGGAAGGGGAAAGCAGAGAAACGCTGCTCCTTCACGGCGGAAATGACAGCTATTTTGAGGAATTTTTGTTCTCCCTGCTGTATTTGCAGGAAAAAGGCTTCGAGGTCTACTTGTTTGAGGGGCCGGGGCAGGGCGGTGTGATCCGCATGCAGGGAATGCATTTCACACATAAATGGGAAAAGCCCGTGAAAGCGGTGCTCGATTTTTTCAATCTCTCCGATGTGACAATCATCGGCGTTTCCTTAGGCGGCTATCTTGCACCGAGGGCGGCCGCGTTTGACAAACGTATCACAAAAGTCGTTGCGTGGTCTGTATTCCCGTCATTTCTGGATGTCATTATCGGAGGGCAATCCCCTGCGCTCCGCAAAATGTTTTATTTCCTTATGAAGCTGCACGCCAAAGGCATAATTAACCTTATATTCAATATGAAAGCCAAAAAGGAGCCTGTGATCGACTGGGGCTTAAAGCATGGGATGTATGCTTATGAAGCAGACAGTGCTTATGGTTATGCCAAAAAGCTGGCTGATTACAGTCTGGAGCCGATTGCGGATAAGGTCACTCAGGATCTTCTGATACTTGGAGCGAGCCAGGATCACTTTATTGACTACCACATGATCGGCAGAGAGATTGACATGTTTACGAATGTGAGAAGCCTTACCTTCCGCCTGTTTACGGAAAAAGAAGAAGCGGAAAACCACTGCAATGTAGGCAACGGAAAGCTGGCTCTTGATACGATCTGCGGCTGGCTGGAGAGCCTGCCCATTTAAAATGGCCTTCCGTGTTACTTCCGGCCGTTATTTTTCAACAGGAAATAATTTTTTGCTGATTTCAGCAAAATCGCAGCAAACAGTTGTGAAAGTTCTTGACAATGGCCGATGGTTAGTATATACTAACGAAAGTTGTTGCGTACTAACAACATTATATTAAGAAAGAGGTTAAATATGAAAAAGACATTTGCAATTTTACTGGCACTTTCAATGGCGCTTTCTCTGGAAGCCGGAGCGGAGTCCGCTTACCCCATTGAGATAGAAAGCGACTGGGGGACTGCTGTGATCGAGTCTGAGGTAAATGCGATCGCTGTTTATGATCTGGGGATGCTGGACATCCTCGATACCCTCGGCTTTGGAGACTATGTTGTGGCTGTTACAAGCGGACTGGCCATGCCGGACTACCTTTCGGATTATGCCGGGGACTTTTATGTGGATCTGGGCGGATTTAAGGACTGGGATCAGGATGCGCTTGCTGAGTGCAATCCGGATCTGATCCTGGCCGGCTTCCGTCAGACAAAGAGTGTTGATGTTGTAGATGCGGTTGCGCCGGCCATCTATTTTGCTACCGGTGATGTAGATTCTTCCGAGGCATATATGGCTGCCCTGGAAAAGAGGGTGAATGCGATCACGACTTTGTTTGGCGGGGAAGAGACTGCACAGGAGTATCTGGATCAGATACAGGAAATGATTGATACTGTGCAGAGCTATACCGCGGAAAATGAGGTTTCTTTTATCTGTGTCACATGCGAAGACGGCGGCCTCTCTCTTGGAGCGAATAATTCCAATGCATTGCTTAGCGGGGCGGTTGGGTTTATTTCCGCTTATGAAGAAGAGGACAATGAGGAACAGGGCCGGGGCGGCGATGGCGGACGCGAAGAAAGCGCTGACGGCGAAGAGGAAGAAGGAGGCATCGCTGAAGATGCTGAGGCGGATGGCGAAGTCCGCGGCGGCGGTGACGGACAGGATGACGCCTCCATTGAAGAAGCTGTGGCGGATGGCGAAATTCGCGGCGGCGGTGACGGACAGGATGATGCCTCCATTGAAGAAGAAGAATCCGAGGATATGACGGTGCAGAATGCCGAAGTTGTCCAGACGATCACAGATGCGGCGCCAACCTATGTCTTTGTTTTTGATAAAGATGCCGGTGAAAATATGGCTGAAGCTGTATCTGCACAGGAGGTAGTGGAATCAACGGAGCTTGCGGATACGGAGCTTTATCAGAACGGAAATATCATTTATATGGATGAGGCGCTCTGGTACAGTGCAGATGGAGGACTTACATCCACAGTTATGCAGCTCGAGCAGATCATAGACCTGCTGGGGCTTGAGTGAACCCCTACCATGCAGAATGTTGAGTCAGAATTAGAAAAGGGTTTTGAAATACTCCGGGGATGCTGCGGCGTTCCCGGAGCGCTTGATTATTTCTTTTTGCAGGCAAAGAAATATTTTTGCTTTGAAGGTCAGGCCTGCGGACGGGAAGTACTGATCCTGGGTTCCGCTTTTCCGGAAGAGCTTTTGATGGCTTATCACATTCGGCCGCATTGGGTAGTTGGCGGCGGACTGGCCATCAGTGAATGTGCGGACAGTCTGGTTCCCCGTGACGCGGATGCCGTTTCCCGGTCTGCGCTCGGATACATAAAAACATATCAGGAAAAGACAGAGAGAAAGCCGCCGGTAATCATTCCCATAGCAGGGGACAGCCAGCGAAAGCTTTCTTATCTTCTGGAAGAGGATGGGTGGACGGTTTATCCGCTGTATATTATGCCGGGCGCTTCTTCGGCCAGTCTTTCCTTTTCAATCGCCGGGCAGCTGGATGAGATTATGGAAAAGCTATCCCTGCGGTGGCTGCTGCCGGGAACCACGAGAGGGATTCGGCGGGCTGTTCAGAAAACATCACGGGCAAAGGATGCCTTTTTTGAATTGTGCAATGATCCGGTGATTCGCTTAAATGGGATGGTGAGGCATTTTTTAAATCTTACCTGGTTTTATGCGGAAGATCTGGAAGAGTGGACGGAAAGGATTACCATCCTGAGGGACAGCCTCCGGGAAACGCAGCTTCCATCCGCCAGGGAATACCCCGGCATTTTGGTGATTGGATCCCCAATCCTGTTTCCGAACTTTAAGGTTCCGCAGTTGCTGGACGCCTGTGGCCTGGAGGTTGTAAACTGCTGCAGCTGGGTTACCGGAAAAACCTGCCCACCGGAATGGACGGGGAATGTTTCCATTTTCAACCGGCAGGAAGCCCTGCAGCAGCTGGCGGCGGTTTCTTTTAAACATGAAAGCTCCGGAGCGTTCGTCCGGAACCGGGATTTGTATGATCAGGCGCTGCGACAGTTGGATGGCGGCAAAGTCCGGGGTGTGATCCTCCATATTCTCAAGGGGCAGATCGAATATGATTTTGAGGCTGACAGACTGGAACAACTTTTTACTCACCGCAATATACCGGTGCTGCGCCTGGAAACGGACTATCATGACAATGACATAGAACAGCTTCGCATCCGGCTGGAGGCATTCTCCGAGCTTCTGAAGCAGAGTATTCACAAGATGTAACTGCTAAATACCTTCACAGTTACCACGAGACATTATTATGAGATCAATTATAAGTACGATTTTAAAGCACTGGAGACTGTTGCTTCTATGCGTTTTAATGGGGCTGTTTGCCCGGTACTCCTGGAAATTTCCTTTTTATGAATTTGCCGATGATGTTACTGAATATACGTTGGGGATAGAGGAAACGGAAGAGGGAGAATTGGGACTGTATTTTACTTACAATAATGTGAATGTGACATTAGTTCTTGGGGGCGGCATTGACCAGAGCGATATCCAGTTTTATGGGCTGACGACCTCCGGCATTGCTGTCATGAGCGAAGAACATATGTCCTTTCTGACAGAGGATTATACAGGCAGTTTTCTCGCGGTCTCCAAAATGCAGTATGGCGATTATAACGGTGATGGGCAGCGGGACAGGCTGCATCTGGCTGCCCGGACGGATATGGAAATCCTTCTTGGCAACAATGCGGATGGAGAGACTTACAGTGCGGATGCTTTTGCACTGGATGTGGTACTGAACCGACGCCGGGAAGTGCAGATTTATTATAACGATGCTCCTCTGGCCGATACGATGGTGCGGGTGACGGCGGCAGACGGCAGTGTTACAGATCAGATCACAGATGAAAACGGGGTGCTGACGGCGCTGGGTGCAAAAGATGCATGGAAAGGTGTTACGGTAGCTTATTCTGAAAATAATATTGATTTTTATATCCTGAATTATAAGGCGGAGCAGAATACTCTTTTTACCCTCCGGCACCTGTCTGCTTTGATACCTCTGTTTTGGATCCTTGCGGTTTCCGTGATCGGCATCCTTCTGTGTATGGCCGCGCGCCGGTATCTGGAACAGAAAGCCTATGGCAGAGATTATGTGCGGCAGCGGCGGTGCGGTTCCGGCCGCACGGGGAATCCATTTTCTTTGTTCATGTTTGTACGGTGGCTATGCATGATCACTGCCTGGCTGATCATTTTTTACGGTGCGTATATTTTTGGCGTCTGGTTTGACGGGATTGCCCTGCCGGTCTTTGCCTGCGGTCTTTATAATGAAAATCAGTTCATCAGCGGAGGCTGCTATTATCTGGCAAATCTGGATCTGCTGTTCGGACTTTCGCTGGGAGAAATACTGGCCTGGCTTGCCTCCATGCTGGCGTCTATGGTCGTCCTTGGCAGGCTGATCTGCGGTTTTCTATGCCCGATGGGTCTTTTACAGGATGTGATCCATCAGGTCCGTCTGGGGCTGAGGGCAGACGGCATTGCAATGAACGAAAAGATTTATGATGGCCTGAAGCTGATAAAATGGACGTTTGTAATCCTGATGCTGAGTCTGTGCTTTGCCGGTGGGAAATTTTGCGATTTCTGTCCTGTTCAGACACTCTCACCTGCTTTTAGCGGCTTCAAGGTCAGCCTGTACGCGGGGGCGTTTGTCATGGTGGGCGTCATGATCGGGAGCTTTTTCAAACGCCGTTTCTGGTGCACCATTTGTCCGTTGGGTTTTCTGATCGGAATCACACACAAAATATCTCCGGTTCAGCTGAAAAAGAACTGCGAAGCCTGCACCGGCTGCGGGGCCTGCTACGAGGCGTGCCCGATGGGAATTAAAACAATCTATACGGAACGGGAAAAGACAAGGGTTACGGACTGGGACTGTATATTCTGCGAAGAATGTGTCCGATACTGTCCTGAGGATGATGCGCTTTCCATCATGGTTTTCGGGCGGCCGGTTTATGTCTCATCCCGGGATAAATTCATGCTCCGTTATAAAAAACAGAAACGGAGAGCCACGCATAAGAGATCGTCTGGCGGCGACGGCGCGGTACCGTCCTCGATTTCCCATGGAAATCGGGACATTGCCAGCGTCCCGCATCAAAACCCGATGCGGGACATATACGAGGAGGAGAAGACATGATTACACCGGAACAGGAGCAGGCTGTCCGTATGCGGCAGGAAGAACGTTTCCTCCGCCGGTCGTCTCATACCGCGGCACGCTACCTTCGGGAAATAGAATCCCTGCCGGGGCTTCCGAAAGCGATGGAACCGTTTTTGAACACTCTTCGCCGTATCTATGTGGATCACGAAGGAGTTGCGGCTGATATTCCCTGTATCGGCATTTACTGTATGATGGTTCCTCAGGAATTGATCTATGCGGCGGGCGCGATGCCGGTTAAGCTGTGCAGCGGGCACTACACCGCATTCCAGATCGGCGATGACCGCACGCCGCGGGATGCCTGTCCTCTTGTGAAAGCAGTTGCCGGATTTCGGGAAATGAAGACGATGCCCATTTATGAAGACTGCCGGCTGATGGTGGTACCTGCTGCCTGTGACTGCAAGAAAAAAATAGCGGATCTTTTAAGCCGCGAGAGCGATGTCCATGTAATGAATTTACCGATGAACCGCACAGATGACACGGCAATCTCAGGCAGTGTGACGGAATATAAGAGGCTGATTCGCGCCGTGGAGGCCGTCACTGGTCAGGCTGTGACATGGAAACGACTCCGTGACAGCATCTGGCTGACGGGATTTTCTCAGAGGGAAATGTCCCGTTTTCTGAGATTTAAAAATCAGGAGAGGGCATTGATTCGCGGCACCCATATCATGGCTATGATGAATGCCGCTTCCTATATGCCTCAGGAACAGTGGACGGACTGTCTTCACTCACTGAATGAGGAACTATCCGAGCGTCAGGCAAAAGAGGAATATATTACTAAGGCGAACCGTCCACGGATCATGCTGACCGGTTCTCCGATCATTTTTCCGAATCTGAAGCTGCCGCTTCTTATAGAACAGATGGGCGGCAGCCTGGCGGCAGACGAGACCTGCATGGGCGAGCGGTTCCTGTACGACCCGGTTGTCCCGACGGACATGAGCTTCGACGGTCTGCTTCGCGCACTGGCAAACCGCTATATACGGGCCTGCACCTGCCCGGTTTTTTCTGAAAACAGGCAGCGGATTGATCGTGTCCTGCATATGGTTCACAGGCATAAAATCCAGGGCGTTGTATACCATGTCCTGCGGGGGTGCCTGGTCTATGATTATGAGTTTCCTCTGCTTGAGAAGGCGCTGGAAAAGGAAGATATTCCTGTTATACGCGTAGAAAGCGATTACAATGAGGAAGATGTGGAGCAGATACGGATTCGGATCGAGGCGTTTATTGAACTGATCAAGCTGAAGGATCTGAAAGGAAAAGGAGTGGGAAATATCCATGACAGATAATTATTACGCGGGTATTGATGGCGGCTCTACTTATATAAAGACGGCTCTGATCCAGGGAGATCAGGTGGTGGGAACCAGAGCTTCTGGCTCCGGGATTGACAACAGTGCCATTGCTGAACGGCTTTTACAGGAATTGTGCCGGGAACGGGGCATCAGCCGAGATGAGATTGCATGCACCATCGCTACCGGCTATAGCCGCAAGATTATGGACACAGCGGACGACGACATTTCAGAGATTACTGCCCATGCCTATGGCGTCCGGCTGACGGCTCCGAAAAACTACCGTCCGGGTCTGATCATTGATATCGGCGGCCAGGACAGTAAAATTATATACCTGGATGAAAATTATACGGTAAAAAATTTCACTATGAATGATAAATGTGCCGCCGGTACAGGGAAATTTATGGAAGTTATCGCGCAGATTCTGGACACAACGATCGATCAGGTCGGAGAGATAGCCATGCAGAGCAAGGCTCCCTGCGATATCAACAGCACCTGCGTCGTGTTTGCGCAATCTGAGGTCATTTCGCTGATTGCCCGGAAATATGACCGCAGCGATATTCTGGCCGGCGTCCATATGTCGATCGCGAAACGAATCATTAAGATGATCCGCCGCAATGAAAAACAGGGCGACATTCTGATGACCGGCGGCGGAGCTCTTAATATCGGCATTCGTTCGGCTTTTGAGGAAGAACTGATGCGGGATGTTTTTGTGGCTTCCCATCCGCAGTTTAACGGTGCAATCGGAGCGGCGGTAATCGGGAGGGAGCGGGATCATGCTTAGTCAGCTTTTTCAGGTTATGCTTTCTGCCATGTCTGCCGGCAGTACGTGCAGTCTTTGCGGGGCCTCGGCCGGTTCCGCCTTTCTTGCGGCCTACGTGATCACGCATGAACGCATCCTTCAGCCATGTATGTGCTTTCTGGCGGGCAAAGCCGGTATGACCATGCTCCTGTGCGGAATTTCCGCATCCCTGGGACAGGTTATCATGGACAGCACCGGCAGGGCTCTTGGAGTCAATATCTATATTTCCGCACAGCTTTTTGTCCTGGCGGTCAGTATCATCATGATCGCGGAAGGGACACGAAGCATGACTGGCAGGCAGCGCCGCTGCGGCAGAGAATACGGCAGAGACTGCAGCGGGGATTGCGGTGAAAACTGCCGCAGAGACTGCGTCAGGATTCAGGGCGTTCAGAAAGAATCCGGCTCGCTGGCTCTTCTGGTCAGCGGCCTGGCATGCGGCGCGACGCCATGCGCCCCTCTTTTGCTGGTGCTTGGCCAGTGTATTACACTTTCTGTTCCTCTGGCACTTATTTCTGGAATGGTCTTTTCCACTGTGGGATTTCTCTCTCCGGTGCTGTTTTGGTTTGTGATCTCCAGATTACTGGCCGGAAAACTGCGCCAGGACGCGGCGCAGTATCTTGGCTGGTTCCGGCTGGGCTGTTATGTCCTGCTTCTGGCGGTTACAATTTATACGATATCTGTTTATATGCGTTGAAGGAGGTTCGAAATTCATGGATGAGTTGGAAAAATATTCGGAGCTCATATCAGAAGAACAGAAAGAAAGCAATATCAGGAAGAAAGTAATCTGTCTGTGCGCGGGAATTACTCTGGTGGTCTGTGTGACCTACAGCGGCGGGGCTGCCGTAAGCAGCCATATACAGGCCATGAATACAGAAGAGGCGGAAGCTCCCCGTCTGGTCATTCTGGGAAAGGAGTCCGAGGAAACCATAGCGGTCATTGCCGCGGAAATTTCTCAGGCGGACGGAAGCGTCATTTCGCTGGAGGATTTTTTGAATAATCTGATCTGCGGTGCCTGCAGCCGCAAGTGCCCTTTGATCGCCCCACGCTGTAAACGGGGAAAGTCTAAGGCTGAAATTCAGACCGAATACTATGAGCAGGCCGTGGAGCTTCTGGCTGACGCAAATGGTGGGGAAAGTGATGAAGATCCGATCTGATCCTGGAGGGGCTGGCACAATAATAAAGCTTAGTGTTAAGCGGAAGCTGTTCTCTGAGACCCGGAAAGGGGCAGAAATAACGTTTTGCGACAAATATATTGGGCAGGAATTGCGTTTGGCGGCGAATGTATTGAAAAAAATGCAGATGTTTGCACACAGGTGTGATATAATGCTAACTGTAGTTAGCACAAACTAATTCCACGAATCTTATAAGGAGGATTTTCATGGTAAAGGACAGGGAGCAGTGGGCAGGTTTTCAGGGAATACACTGGCGGTATGAAGTGAATGTGCGGGATTTTATCCAGAACAATTACACACCATATGATGGTGATGAGTCATTCCTTCAGGGACCTACGAGGGCAACAGAGGTACTTTGGGGGAAGCTGCAGGAGCTTCAGAAGGAGGAGCGCGCAAAGGGCGGCGTACTGGACATGGAGACGGAGGTGGTCTCCGGGATTACAGCCTATGGCGCCGCATATATCGATGAGGACAAAAAGGAACTGGAGCAGGTGGTCGGCCTGCAGACGGACAAGCCGCTGAAACGGGCATTTATGCCTTACGGCGGTATTAAAATGGCAGAGCAGGCCTGCCGGATGTATGGCTATGAGCCGAGTGAAAAGCTTCATGAGGTATTTACGAAATATCACAAGACTCACAACCAGGGAGTGTTTGATATTTATACGCCGGAGATGAAAAAAGCACGTCATGCGCATATCCTGACCGGCCTGCCGGATACCTACGGCAGAGGGCGGATTGTGGGGGATTACCGCAGGGTAGCTCTTTATGGGATTGATTTTCTGATTGAGAGCAAGAAGAAGGATTTTGCGGCCACGGAGCGTCAGGGAATGAGAAGGTATGATTTCCAGCTCCGGGAGGAGATCGCAGACCAGATCCGGGCTCTCGAGGAAATGAAAGAGATGGCAAAAGCATACGGCTTCGATATTTCTCAGCCTGCCTCGAATGCAAAAGAAGCGGTGCAGTGGCTGTATTTTGGCTATCTCGCGGCGATAAAGACGCAGAACGGCGCAGCGATGAGCGTAGGGCGTATTTCCACATTCCTTGATATCTATA
>JAJBVE010000091.1 GCA_020859995.1 Clostridiales bacterium | reverse complement strand
GGCAAAAAATCTGGGATTCGGTTAAACCACAGCTTTTTATTCTTTGGCGCTGTTTCGGGAAAATATTTCTTGACACATTTTTAACTTTGTGGTAGGGTATAGATTGCACTATTGTGCAGGATTATACTTTGGGGATACTATGCCCTAAAGTAATCCTTAGTGACTGGCAATACCGTTTGCCTTTCTCTATAGATTGAGAGACTGCAGAAAGAACAGGGGTGAAACATCAATGGAGAAAAACAGGATACGTCCTATTACAAATGGCAAGGGATTCCGTATGAGTTATCAGCGGCAAAAAGAAGTCCTCGAGATGCCGAATCTTATTGAGGTTCAGAAAAATTCTTACCAGTGGTTTCTGGATGAGGGACTTAAGGAAGCCTTTGATGATATCTCACCGATTGAAGACTATGGCGGAAAGCTGAGCCTTGAGTTTGTGGATTTTAAGTTATGCGAAGACGATGTAAAATATTCCATCGAAGAGTGTATAGAGCGTGATGCCACTTACGCTGCTCCGATGAAGGTTCGTGTGCGTCTCCATAATAAAGAGACTGAGGAAATCAGCGAACATGATATTTTCATGGGTGATCTGCCTCTGATGACCGCTACTGGTACTTTTGTCATTAATGGCGCGGAGCGTGTTATTGTAAGCCAGCTTGTAAGGTCGCCTGGCATTTATTACGATATTACGCACGACAAGTTTGGTAAGAGACTTTATTCCTGTACCGTTATACCGAACCGCGGCGCATGGCTCGAATACGAAACGGATTCCAATGATGTGTTTTACGTACGCGTGGATCGGACACGAAAAGTTCCGGTCACCGTTCTTGCACGAGCCCTGGGCTTAAGCTCTAATGCGGAGATTCTTGAATTCTTCGGCGAAGAGCCGAAGATTGTCGCTACTCTGGAGAAGGACACAGCGACAAACTATCAGGAAGGTCTGCTGGAACTCTATAAAAAGATCAGACCGGGAGAACCGCTGGCTGTGGAAAGTGCGGAAAGCCTGATCATGAGCATGTTCTTTGATCCGCGCAGATATGATCTTGCGAAGGTTGGCCGTTATAAGTTTAATAAAAAGCTGATGTTGCGCAACCGGATTGCCGGACACATCCTTGCGGAGGATGTATTTGATGAGTCAACAGGAGAAATTCTGGCTGAAGCCGGTACGGAGCTTACCCGTGAACAGGCGGACGCGATCCAGAATGCTGCGGTACCTTATGTACTGATCCGTACGGAAGAACGCGACGTGAAGGTGATCTCCAGTATGATGGTTGATCTGCGCAGCTATGTGGACTGCGATCCGAAGGAACTGGGCATTACAGAGCTGGTATATTATCCGGCACTTCGGAAAATTCTGGAGGAGAATGTGGATCCTGAGGATCAGAAGGAAGCGATCCGTCATCAGGTTCATGAGCTGATACCGAAGCATATTACAAAAGAAGACATTCTTGCTTCTATTAATTATAACATTCATCTGGAATATGGAATTGGAAACCAGGATGATATCGACCATCTGGGCAACCGCCGTATCCGCGCAGTGGGTGAACTGCTGCAGAACCAGTACCGGATTGGACTTTCCAGACTGGAAAGAGTGGTTCGTGAGCGTATGACGACACAGGAGATTGAAGGCATTTCTCCTCAGTCCCTGATTAATATAAAACCGGTGACCGCTGCAGTGAAAGAGTTCTTTGGCTCTTCCCAGCTTTCTCAGTTTATGGATCAGAACAATCCTCTCGGTGAGCTGACGCATAAGCGTCGTCTGTCCGCTCTGGGACCGGGCGGTCTTTCCAGAGAAAGAGCCGGATTCGAGGTTCGAGACGTGCATTATTCACACTACGGCAGAATGTGCCCGATCGAGACACCTGAAGGCCCGAACATTGGTCTGATTAACTCGCTGGCCTGCTATGCGCGAATTAATGAATACGGATTTGTAGAAGCTCCTTATCGAAAGATTGATCATTCCGACCCGAAGAATCCGCGGGTAACGGATGAAGTGGTCTATATGACTGCGGACGAAGAAGATAATTATCATGTTGCACAGGCAAATGAGGCTCTGGACGAGGAAGGGCATTTTGTCCGGAAAAATGTTTCCGGCCGTTACCGTGAGGAAACGCAGGAATACGACAGAAGCATGTTTGATTTCATGGACGTCTCTCCGAAAATGGTGTTTTCAGTTGCGACTGCATTGATTCCTTTCCTTCAGAATGACGATGCGAACCGTGCGCTGATGGGTTCTAACATGCAGCGTCAGGCTGTTCCTCTTCTGACGACAGAGGCACCTGTGGTTGGTACTGGCCTTGAAACAAAGACGGCAGTGGACTCCGGCGTCTGCGTTGTGGCAAATCACGCCGGCGTTGTGGAGCGTGCGGAGTCGAACCGTATCGTTATCCGCACGGATGACGGTCAGCGTGAGGAATACCGCCTTAAGAAATTTGTCAGAAGTAACCAGAGCAACTGTTATAATCAGAGACCAATCGTCAACAAGGGAGAGCGTGTGGAGGCCGGTGATGTGATCGCGGACGGTGCTTCGACCTCCAACGGCGAAATCGCGTTGGGCAAGAACCCGCTGATTGGTTTTATGACATGGGAAGGATATAACTACGAGGATGCGGTACTGATCAGTGAAAAACTGGTTATGGATGATGTCTATACTTCGGTGCATATTGAGGAGTATGAGGCAGAGGCACGGGATACAAAGCTCGGACCGGAGGAAATCACCCGGGATGTACCGGGCGTCGGTGATGACGCGCTGAAGGATCTCGACGAGAGAGGAATCATCCGCGTAGGTGCAGAAGTCAGAGCCGGTGATATTCTGGTAGGCAAGGTGACTCCGAAGGGAGAGACTGAGCTTACAGCAGAGGAACGGCTTCTGCGGGCAATTTTTGGTGAGAAGGCGCGCGAGGTGCGTGACACTTCTCTGAAGGTACCGCACGGAGAGTATGGTATTGTTGTGGATGCCAAGGTTTTCACACGTGAGAACGGCGATGAGCTTTCTCTCGGCGTGAATCAGGCGGTTCGTATCTATATTGCGCAGAAGAGAAAGATTTCTGTTGGTGATAAGATGGCCGGACGTCACGGAAACAAGGGTGTCGTTTCCCGCGTGCTGCCGGTAGAGGACATGCCGTTCCTCCCGAACGGGCGTCCGCTGGATATTGTGCTGAACCCGTTGGGTGTGCCTTCTCGTATGAATATCGGACAGGTGCTGGAGATTCATCTGAGCCTGGCCGCGAAAGCTCTTGGATTTAATGTTTCAACTCCGGTATTTGACGGCGCGAATGAAAATGATATTATGGATACTCTGGAGCTCGCGAATGATTACGTGAACCTGGAGTGGGATGAGTTTAAAGCAAAGCATGAAGATGAGCTTCTGCCGGAGGTGCTGGATTATCTCTGGGAACACCGTGATCACAGGGCACTGTGGAAGGGAGTTCCGATTTCCAGAGACGGCAAGGTGCTTCTCCGGGACGGACGTACCGGCGAGTATTTTGATGCACCCACTACAATTGGGCATATGCATTACCTAAAACTGCACCATCTGGTAGATGACAAGATTCACGCTCGTTCTACCGGTCCGTACTCACTGGTTACGCAGCAGCCGCTCGGCGGAAAAGCCCAGTTCGGCGGACAGCGCTTTGGTGAGATGGAGGTATGGGCTCTGGAGGCATACGGCGCGTCCTATACTCTGCAGGAGATCCTGACGGTGAAATCCGACGATGTCGTTGGCCGTGTGAAGACCTATGAAGCGATTATTAAAGGCGAAAACATCCCTGAGCCCGGCATTCCGGAATCCTTTAAGGTCCTTTTGAAAGAACTTCAGTCTCTTGGTCTGGATGTCAGAGCTCTTAAGGATGACAATACGGAAGTAGAGATTATGGAGACTTCCGATTATGGGGAAACGGATTTCCGCTCTATTATGGGTGATGACCGCAGATATGACAAAAAAGAAGATGGCTCTTTAGGACAGCATGGCTTTACCAGCGAAGAGTTTTCGGAAGGGGAGCTTGTACAGGTGGAAGAAGGAACCCCTGAAAGCGACAGTGATGATTTATATTCGGTAGTGGAAGGAACTTTTGACGAAGAATAACGTGTGAAAGGAGTGCCATCAATGCCAGAGACAACTAATAAAGAAGAGTATCAGCCGATGACGTTTGACGCCATCAAAATCGGTCTGGCTTCTCCTGAGAAAATCCGGGAATGGTCTCATGGAGAGGTCAAGAAGCCGGAGACAATTAATTACAGGACATTAAAGCCGGAACGAGACGGCCTGTTCTGTGAACGTATCTTCGGACCGAGCAAGGACTGGGAATGCCATTGCGGAAAATATAAAAAGATTCGCTATAAAGGTGTCATCTGCGACCGATGTGGTGTGGAAGTGACAAAATCCGCTGTACGCAGGGAGCGTATGGGTCATATTGAGCTCGCGGCTCCGGTATCCCATATCTGGTACTTTAAAGGAATTCTGTCCAGAATGGGACTGATTCTGGATATTTCTCCGCGTATACTGGAAAAAATTCTGTATTTCGCAAATTACATTGTGCTTGAGCAGGGGGAGTCTGATCTCCACTATAAGCAGGTGCTGACGGAGCGGGAGTACCAGGAAGCAAGAGAGAAGTGGGGCAATCATTTCCGCGCGGGCATGGGCGCGGAGGCCATAAAGGAGCTGCTGGAAGCAATTGATGTCGAGAAAGAATCTGAGGAGTTAAAGACGGCTCTTAAGGAATCGACTGGACAGAAAAGAGCCAGGATTATCAAACGGCTTGAAGTGGTAGAAGCTTTCCGTGAATCCGGAAATCGCCCTGAATGGATGATTATGACGGTTATTCCGGTTATCCCTCCGGATCTGCGCCCGATGGTGCAGCTGGATGGCGGACGATTTGCTACTTCGGATCTGAATGATCTTTACCGTAGAATTATTAACCGCAACAATCGATTAAAGAGACTGCTGGAGCTGGGAGCGCCGGATATTATCGTCCGCAATGAAAAACGTATGCTTCAGGAGGCCGTGGACGCGCTGATTGATAATGGCCGCCGCGGACGACCGGTTACAGGACCTGGAAACCGCGCTTTGAAATCGCTTTCGGATATGCTTAAAGGTAAGTCCGGACGTTTCCGCCAGAACCTGCTGGGCAAGCGTGTAGACTATTCCGGCCGTTCCGTTATTGTAGTAGGACCGGAGCTGAAGATTTACCAGTGCGGTCTTCCGAAGGAGATGGCGATCGAGCTGTTTAAGCCGTTTGTAATGAAGGAACTGGTGGAAAACGGCACTTCGCATAACATTAAAAACGCGAAAAAGATGGTTGAACGGCTGCAGCCTGAGGTGTGGGACGTCCTGGAGGATGTGATCAAAGAACATCCGGTTATGCTGAACCGTGCTCCTACACTGCACCGTCTGGGAATCCAGGCGTTTGAGCCGATTCTGGTAGAAGGCAAGGCAATCAAACTGCATCCGCTGGTATGTACGGCTTTTAATGCGGACTTCGATGGAGACCAGATGGCTGTTCATCTGCCATTGTCGGTGGAGGCGCAGGCCGAATGCAGATTCCTGCTGCTCTCTCCGAATAACCTTTTGAAACCGTCTGACGGCGGACCGGTAGCGGTTCCTTCACAGGATATGGTACTGGGCATTTATTATCTGACGCAGGAACGGCCGGGATCTCTTGGAGAGGGCAAATTCTTTAAGAGCGTCGCGGAAGCAATTCTGGCTTATGAAAATAAATATATTACGCTGCAGTCTAAGATTAAGGTTCGTATGAAGAAGAAAATGCCGGACGGCAGTGAGATTGTGGGTGATGTGGATTCTACGCTGGGACGGTTCCTCTTTAATGAGATTCTTCCGCAGGACCTGGGATTTGTGGATCGCACAATTCCGGGTAATGAACTGAAGCTGGAAGTGGATTTTCTGGTTAATAAAAAGGGACTGAAAAGTATTCTGGAAAAGGTCATCAACACGCATGGATCTACCAGAACGGCTGAAGTACTGGATGATATTAAGTCTATGGGCTATAAGTATTCTACCAGAGCGGCTATGACGGTATCCATTTCCGATATGACCGTACCGCCGCAGAAGCCGGAACTGATTAAAAACGCGCAGGATACAGTAGACCGTATTACCAAAAACTATCGCCGCGGTCTGATCACCGATGAGGAGCGTTATAAAGAAGTTGTTGAGACCTGGAAAGATACGGATGATGTGTTGACGAAAGCTTTGATGGACGGTCTTGATCAGTATAATAATATCTTTATGATGGCTGACTCCGGAGCGCGTGGTTCTAATAAACAGATCAAGCAGCTGGCGGGTATGCGAGGACTGATGGCGGATACAACCGGTCATACGATTGAGCTGCCGATCAAGTCAAATTTCCGTGAGGGACTGGATGTACTGGAATATTTCATGTCTGCGCACGGAGCCCGCAAGGGTCTTTCGGACACGGCTCTGCGTACGGCTGACTCTGGCTACCTGACCAGACGACTGGTAGATGTCTCTCAGGATCTGATTGTCCGTGAGACGGACTGCTGTGAGGGGTGCGACGAGATCCCCGGCATGTATGTCAGCACGTTCTCTGACGGAAAAGAGGAGATCGAGAATATTCAGGAGCGTATCACAGGAAGATTCTCCTGTGAGGATATTTGCGATGAAAATGGTGAAATCATTGTTAAGGCAAACCATATGATTACACCGAAGCGTGCTGCCCGCATCATGAAGGAAGGCGTGGATGAAAACGGCAAGCCGTTTGAAAAGATCAAGATCCGCTCGATCCTGACATGCCGCTCTAAAATCGGTATCTGCTCGAAATGCTATGGCGCGAATATGGCGACCGGTGAACCGGTGCAGGTTGGTGAGTCTGTCGGAATTATCGCGGCGCAGTCGATTGGTGAGCCTGGTACGCAGCTGACAATGCGAACCTTCCATACCGGAGGCGTTGCCGGCGGAGATATTACACAGGGTCTTCCTCGTGTCGAGGAGCTTTTTGAAGCCAGAAAGCCGAAGGGCCTTGCGATTATTACGGAAATAGCCGGTGTTGCGTCTCTGCGCGATACTAAGAAAAAACGTGAGATCGTTGTGACAAATGAGGAAACCGGGGAGAGCAAAACCTACCTGATTCCTTATGGCTCCAGAATCAAACCGGTGGACGGCACTTACCTTGAGGCTGGCGACGAGCTGACGGAAGGTAGTGTCAATCCTCATGATATCCTGAAAATCAAAGGTGTTGACGCAGTGCAGGATTATATGCTCCGTGAGGTGCAGAGAGTATATCGTCTGCAGGGCGTGGAGATCAATGATAAGCATATTGAAGTCATTGTCCGCCAGATGTTGAAGAAGGTTCGTATTGAGACGAATGGCGACACAAATTTCCTCCCAGGCAGTCTGGTTGATATCCTTGAATACGAGGAAGTGAACGAGAAGATGCTGGCGGAAGGCAAAGAACCGGCGGATGGCAAGCGCATCATGCTGGGAATTACGAAGGCCTCCCTGGCAACCAATTCGTTCCTTTCTGCCGCGTCCTTCCAGGAAACGACGAAAGTGTTGACAGAGGCAGCCATTAAGGGTAAGGTCGATCCACTGGTGGGTCTGAAAGAAAATGTTATTATTGGAAAACTGATTCCTGCCGGTACAGGTATGAAACGCTATCGTAATGTCGTGCTGGATACATCAGGCACCGACGATTATGAGTACGAACAGATGCTTCTTGATGAGTATGATGACGATGAGCCTGTGGATGAAGCAGCTCCTATTTCACTTGGTGAACTGGATGACGCGCAAGTCTCCGGAGAAACTGAGTATACCGAAGAGACCCCGGATTTTTCAGATGCGGAGGACTTCCCGGGAGATGATGCTTTTGATACAGAAGATGGCACCGCAGCAGGCGCGGAAAGTAGTGCGGATTATGGTGAATCTGAAGCTCCGTTTTCAGAAGATGGCAATCATTAATCATGCTGCCACTTACGTGAATAAATAAGCATAAAAATGGACAGGGATAAAAATTGTTCCTGTCCGTTTTTATGCACACAGGCGCGAACAGAGATTAGTAGCTTCGCTACTCGCGACTGGTGCGGCGGATAGGGTGAGAGGACTCCCCCTATCCGATTGCGCAGGGCCGGGAAAGGTATTTTTGCGGCTATGCTTCTACTTCTACACTTCGTTTCGATCCGCGGGCATGTGCGGACAAGCCGCCTCTACTTGCCTCTGCTTCGCAGGTTTTGAAATAATTTTATTAAAGACATGTCTTCTGAAAGGCTGTCTGAACTCGATGAGCGGGCTTTCTTCTTTTTCCGGGAAGAGTGCCTGTTTTGGTCAATACTATACTGTGTGCCGTTCTGCTGTTCCTGATAGCTGGGGCCATACTGGGAATATCCCTGCTGCCCCTGATCATTTATACCGTACAGAGAGTAATTTTGCTGCCCCTGATATTCAGCGCCATTTTGCGGATATTCAGTCTGTGTATAATGCTTTTTATGTTTCTTTTTCGAGAAAGGACGAAAAATCGTTTTTCTTCCGGTCCATCCGACAATCCGCACAAGTATGATTCCCCAGAAGACTCCGAAAGAATCAATCAGAACGTCTCTTACAGCCGGGCTGCGGCCGGCGATAAAAGACTGGTGATACTCATCCCCTGCAGCAAAAGCCACACAGAAAAGTCCGGCAGCAAACATCAGTAAAATTCCATGAAGCCCATAAACATAGAGCGGAAAAGCTACCGCAATTGCAAGAGCGAAATACTCTGTCATATGTGCCAGCTTTCGAACGGCACCTTCTATTTTGCTGGCCAGGGTACCCATCTGTGAAGGCTGCAGCTCAGTATCAAGAACGACATTAGCGGTTTCAACGATTGTGTAGCTTACCTTGTAACTTAAAGCGGATGAGGTGACTGCATCCTGGTTGGAGAATGTAAAAATCATATACATTAGCAAGATGGCCGGGATAAAGGATAATGGCTTTAACAGTTTGACAATCATGTAGAATATCCACTTCCTTCCTAATTAAATGATAGTTTTTCTAATGTTTTTTCAATGCGCGGTTTACATTGTAGCATTTCTGCCCCAAAGTGTCTACCTGTTTCACAAAAAGATAAGAAAGAAACCCTGATTAAGTAAAAGATGAAAGCAAAGAAAAAAGCAGCAGAAAAAGATAGTAACAGAAAATACCGCAAGTGTAAAAAAATGTCTTGACAAGAATTTGACACTTACGTATAATGGACGAGTGCGTGAATGCATGTTGTTTTTTTGCGCATTTTTCAGCAACCACTTAGTATGAATTCAGTATATCGGCCAGAGCTTCATGACAGGATCCCTGTTTGGTGAAGCTGGCAATGATTAGCAGCTGGATCGTATCTACAATTCTATCAGGAGGTGAAAGGAATGCCAACATTTAACCAGTTAGTAAGAAAAGGCAGAGAGACTTCTGTAAAGAAATCTACTGCGCCGGCTCTCCAGAAAGGATACAATTCTCTTCAGAAAAAGCAGACCAACGCGTCTTCTCCGCAGAAGAGAGGTGTCTGCACAGCAGTGAAGACAGCTACGCCGAAGAAGCCGAACTCAGCGCTTCGTAAGATTGCAAGAGTACGTCTTTCCAATGGCATCGAGGTTACAAGCTATATCCCAGGAGAGGGGCACAACCTTCAGGAGCACAGTGTTGTGCTGATTCGTGGAGGAAGAGTGAAGGACCTTCCGGGTACCAGATATCATATCGTAAGAGGTACACTGGATACCGCGGGCGTAGCGAAAAGACGTCAGGCACGTTCCAAATACGGCGCCAAGAGACCGAAAGAAGCAAAGAAATAATTGCTCGGTTTTCAGAATAGTTACCGTAGTATCACATGAAAACAGATTTATGTTTCACCTTATGCGGAGTTCGTATTACCAGGTGGTTGCAGGTTAATATAGAAGTCCAAGCATGAACACGGAGAGAAACAATCGTGAGTACCTGTGATTTAATGTTTAATTAAGGAGGGAAGAAGCGTGCCACGGAAAGGACATATTCAGAAGAGGGACGTATTGGCAGACCCGATTTACGGAAGTAAAGTCGTTACCAAGCTGATCAACAACATCATGCTGGACGGCAAGAAGGGTGTTGCCCAGAAAATTGTGTACGGAGCATTTGAAAAGATCGAAGAGAAGACCGGGAAACCGGCGATCGAGACCTTTGAAGCGGCTATGAACAACGTTATGCCGGTTCTGGAGGTAAAGGCGAGACGTGTCGGCGGTGCTACTTATCAGGTGCCGATCGAGGTAAGACCGGATCGTCGTCAGGCTCTGGCACTTCGCTGGATTACCATGTTTTCCCGTAAGAGAGGCGAGAAGACCATGCAGGATCGTCTGGCGAATGAACTGATGGATGCGGCGAACAATACCGGTGCATCTGTTAAGAGAAAAGAAGATATGCACAAGATGGCAGAAGCGAACAAGGCTTTTGCACACTACAGGTTCTAAAACAGAAAGCGGCATAAGGTATGCTGCTGTCTGATGAGGAGGAAAAAATTTTGGCTGGTAGAGAATATCCATTAGAGAGAACCAGAAATATCGGTATCATGGCTCATATCGATGCGGGCAAGACCACATTGACGGAGCGTATCCTTTACTACACCGGTGTGAATTACAAGATCGGAGATACACACGAAGGTACCGCTACGATGGACTGGATGGAGCAGGAGCAGGAAAGAGGTATCACAATCACTTCCGCAGCTACCACCTGCCACTGGACGCTTGAGGAAAACTGCAAGCCGAAGGCAGGCGCTCTGGAGCATCGTATCAATATTATCGACACTCCGGGCCATGTGGATTTTACGGTAGAGGTAGAGCGTTCCCTGCGTGTACTTGACGGCGCTGTAGGCGTATTTTGCGCCAAGGGCGGTGTAGAGCCGCAGTCAGAGAATGTATGGCGTCAGGCAGATACCTATAATGTTCCTCGTATGGCATTTATTAATAAGATGGATATCATGGGTGCGGATTTCTACGGCGCAGTAGAGCAGATCCGTAACAGACTTGGCAAGAACGCCATCATTCTTCAGCTGCCGATCGGCAAGGAAGATCAGTTCAAGGGCATTATTGATCTGTTTGAGATGAAAGCCTATATCTATAATGATGAGAAGGGTGAGGACATCTCGATTGTAGATATCCCGGATGATATGAAGGAAGACGCGGAGCTTTACCGTGCGGAGCTGGTTGAGAAGGTCTGCGAGCTGGACGATGATCTCACGATGATGTATCTTGAGGGAGAGGAACCGTCTACTGAGCAGATGAAAGCAGCCTTAAGAAAAGCAACCTGTGAATGCACTGCAGTGCCGGTATGCTGCGGAAGCGCTTATCGGAATAAAGGCATGCAGAAAATGCTGGACGCTGTCATTGAGTATATGCCGTCTCCGATCGATATCCCGCCGATCAAGGGTACCGATATGGAAGGAAACGAAGTTGTGCGTCATTCATCGGATGATGAGCCGTTTTCCGCGCTGGCATTTAAGATCATGGCAGATCCGTTCGTAGGAAAGCTGGCATTCTTCCGTGTTTACTCTGGTACGATGAACGCTGGTTCCTATGTGTTGAATGCGACAAAAGGAAAGAAAGAGCGTGTCGGCCGTATCCTGCAGATGCATGCGAACAAGCGTGCAGAGCTGACGAAGGTTTATTCCGGTGATATCGCTGCCGCAGTTGGTTTTAAGCTGACGACGACTGGTGATACGATCTGCGATGAGCAGCATCCGGTAATCCTGGAGTCCATGGAGTTCCCGGAGCCGGTTATCGAGCTGGCTATCGAGCCGAAGACGAAGGCTGGCCAGGGCAAGATGGGCGAGGCACTCGCAAAGCTGGCTGAGGAGGACCCGACCTTCCGTGCTCATACGGATCAGGAGACCGGTCAGACCATCATCGCCGGTATGGGTGAGCTTCATCTGGAGATTATCGTTGACCGTCTGCTCCGTGAGTTCAAGGTAGAGGCAAACGTAGGCGCCCCGCAGGTTGCCTATAAGGAGACCTTCACCAAAGAGGTTACGGTGGACAGCAAGTACGCGAAGCAGTCCGGCGGCCGCGGTCAGTACGGACATTGTAAGGTTATTTTCACACCGATGGATCCGAATGGTGAGAAGACGTTTGAATTCGAGTCAACTGTTGTCGGCGGTGCAATCCCGAAGGAATACATTCCGGCAGTCGGCGAGGGTATCGAGGAAGCGGCGAAGGCCGGGGTCCTCGGCGGATATCCGGTGCTCGGCGTACACGCGAATGTGTATGATGGCTCTTACCATGAGGTGGACTCCAGTGAGATGGCATTCCACATCGCAGGCTCTCTGGCATTCAAGGACGCCATGAAGCAGGGCAATCCGGTACTTCTTGAGCCGATTATGAAGGTGGAAGTGACCATGCCTGAAGAGTACATGGGCGATGTCATCGGTGATATCAACTCCCGCCGCGGACGTATTGAAGGTATGGATGACCTTGGCGGCGGCAAGATCGTCAGAGGATTTGTGCCGCTGGCGGAGATGTTCGGCTATTCGACAGATCTTCGTTCGAAGACCCAGGGCCGCGGAAACTACTCGATGTTCTTTGAACGCTATGAGCAGGTACCGAAGTCCGTACAGGAGAAAGTCCTGAGCGCGAAATCAAAGTAATTGCAAACGTGCTGCAAATTCATTACAAAAGAAAATCCGTTTTTCCGGCCTGGTTTCTGATAGAGACCGGCTGTGGAAACGGCAGAACGCCTGACAAGCTGGCTGCACTCCGGAATCACCAGATTTCGGAGCAATAAGGGAAGCGATTTTCTGCTGAAGTGAAAAAGTAAATTCCACTCTGAAAAGCGCAAAAAATTGGTGG
>JAJBVE010000172.1:191-12806 GCA_020859995.1 Clostridiales bacterium | reverse complement strand
AGGCAAAAAATCTGGGATTCGGTTAAACCACAGCTTTTTATTCTTTGGCGCTGAATGAAGAGTACCGTATTTGACTATTACAATGCCTTTTACCGGGATGTCTATGAGGAAGATTATGCGGAAGTAAAGCAGAAGGTGCGGATGTTCCTGGTCAGCACGGCCTGGGATGGTTTCGTCATGCCGTCGGTCGCCCCGGGCACGTCAAAGCTTGGGGAGGAGAGCCTGAAGCTGGCCGGAAGATCTGTCAGCGAGACAAAGGGTGTACTGGCGGATGTCTATTATTTTGAAAAGCTTCTGGAGTACCAGCTGGGGCTCGCCGCCATGCTCAGGCAGATCACACTGGAGGAAGCGCTGCTGCTTTTGCTGTTCAAAAATGTCAGACAGTTCGCCGGCCGCAGAGAGATGGCGGAACTGGCCGGGCTGAACCTGCAGAAAGCATCGCGTGCGCTGAGCCGCCTCAAACGGGAAAAACTGATTGATTTTGAAATGGACTCGGAGGAAGGACTTGTAGTTGAACTGCAGGACAAGGCAGCCGACTACACAGAAGAGATCGACCGTGCTCTTATGGAGTGTAAAAATGTCTGTTTGAAAGGTTTTTCCGAAGAGGAAGCGGAGCAGGCTGCGGTGTTTGCAGACAGGGCGGGTAAAAACATCCGCGCGAAGCTGGAAAAGGTGTCCCTGCCGTTCGATACAGACGCAGGGGATGCGGATAAAGAAGAGAAAAAGACGGCCAGAAAGAGTGGGAAGAAGAACACCAGGGACAATGGGAAAAAGAGTGGGAGCAAATAACTTCAGGGTTCATTCCGAAAGAAGCTTTCCGGAAAGCGGACCGGAATGTTTCAGAAACCGGGAAATGTGCCTTGCAGGTCACAGTTTTGTATGCTAGAATGACCTTCAGATGAAGCGCAGACGCAGGAGCAGCGGCACTGCTGTTTTTTCTTTTGCGCTGTTCACGCATCTGGGACGCACAATTTCAGTCTGATGAACAGGTCAACCCTTTACTGTGTGCGTCCGGACAAACCGGAATGCGGCGTAGCTGCCGGACAGGATTATCCGGATAGGGAAAGAAAACTTCCCTTTCCGGTTTTTACAAAGCGGAGAAAATCATGGAGATTGTTTTAAAGGATTTAACAGTGAAATTTCCGAGCCGTGACCGGAAAAAGAAAGAGGATGTGGTTGCGGTCGACCATTTTACATTTACCGTTCCGGACGGGAAGCTGATTGCCCTGCTGGGGCCGTCCGGCTGCGGCAAGAGTACGACGCTGAACCTGATCAGCGGGCTGCTGGTGCCGACGGAAGGGAAAATCTTTTTCGGGAAGGAAGATGTGACGCATCTGGTGCCGGAACACCGGGGGATTGGCCTGGTGTTTCAGAATTACGCCCTGTATCCGCATCTGACGGTGCGGCAGAATATTTTATTCCCTCTGGAAAACCGCAAGGGGAAGGACCGGCTGTCGAAGGCGGAGATGAACGCGAAAGCGGAAGAGGTAGCACGGCTGGTGCAGATTGATCAGCTGATGGACCGCAGGCCAGGCGAGCTCTCCGGCGGACAGCAGCAGCGTGTGGCGATCGCGCGGGCGCTTGTGAAGGAACCGAAGGTACTGCTTCTAGATGAGCCGCTCTCGAATCTGGACGCCCGGCTTCGGCTGCAGACGCGGGAAGAGATCCGCAGGATCCAGCGGGAAACCGGGATCACGACGATTTTCGTGACGCATGATCAGGACGAGGCGATGAGTATCTCTGACATGATCGTGGTGATGAAAGACGGCGTGGTGCAGCAGACCGGAAAACCGCAGGAGGTCTATGACAGCCCGGCGAATCTGTTTGTCGCGAAGTTTCTGGGAACTCCGCCGATCAATGTCTTCGAGGGACAGCTCCGGGACGGAGGACTCTATATCGGAGAAGAACGAGTGCTGGATGTGCGCGGAGAAACACTTCAGAGCCGCAGCGTCTGGGTCGGCATCCGCCCTGAGGGTTTCCAACTGTGCCCGGACGGCCCGCTTACCTGCGCGTTAAACGGCGTCGAGGTGATGGGCCGGGATATCAGTGTACTTTCGCGCAGCGCTGCTTCTGTTAATCCGACCGTCCGCTCCATCATCAGCACGGAAAACCGGGTGGATACCTCCAGCCCGACTGTCCGCTTTGCCCTGCGGCCGGATAAGGTATTTCTTTTCGACAGGGAGAGTGAAGACCGGCTTAAGTTTGCGCTTGCGGACGCAGGCAAGATGGTTTCCGGGGAACAGCCTGATGATTCACAGCAGACATCTTTGGCAGGCGATTAAATGAAGTAACTCTGGAAAGAAAACCGCTTCCGGATGACTGGATAAGCGGATAGAAGGAAGGAGTGAGATCTGCTATGAATATGGCGAAAGGCAGATTCGGCAATTTAAAAGGCTGGCTGTACCTGCTCCCGGCGGTTCTGTTTCTGGGCGCGTTCCTGGTGTACCCGCTGATTGACGTGTTTATCTACTCGTTCGAGGAAGGATACAACTTTACCTCGCAGACCTACTATGGCGTGGGTATTTACAACTATTCCTATGTCCTGCACGACCCTTATTTTCTGCAGGCGGTAAAAAATACTTTCATTCTGGTGATTATCACCGTGCCGGTTTCGACCGGTCTCGCGCTGTCGATTTCGGTTGCTCTGCACTCGATCAAACGGTTTCGGAACCTGCTGCAGACGATTTATTTTCTGCCCTATGTCACCAACACGCTGGCAGTCGGTCTGGTCTTTATGATCCTTTTTAAAAAGACCGCCTACAGCGACGGCATGATCAACCTGCTGATCAACTTTTTCGGCGGCACCTCCGTGGACTTTATTGACGGACCATACTGGGCAAAGATGCTGGTGCTCTGCATCTATACGATCTGGGTGGTTATGCCGTTTAAGATCCTGATCCTGACCGGAGCTCTGGCGTCTGTCAATGAGGACTATTATAAGGCAGCGCGTGTGGACGGCACTTCAAAATTCCGGATTTTCTGGAAAATTACCCTGCCGATGATCTCCCCGATGATTTTTTACCTGGTGATCACAGGCTTTATTGGAGCGTTCAAGGCCTACAGCGATGTGGTTGCGCTGTTCGGGACCGACCTGAACGCGGCCGAGATGAACACGATTGTCGGGTATGTATACGATATGCTCTACGGCGACAGCGGCGGATATCCATCCTACGCGTCCGCGGCGGCGATCCTGCTGTTTGTGATCATACTGACCATTACGTGTATTAATCTGCTGGTGAGCAGGAAGGCGCAGCAATAATAGTTCTGGCCGGACGCGTACCATCTTTTATCGTGCACGGTCATCCCGGTGTACGTGGTACGCTGCCTGTCCTGGTGCTTGTGACACATGGACTGTTGGATGCTGAGGCATATTGATTTTAGAATCGTATTGAGAAATCCGGAAATTGCATCTTCGGAATGAGAGGCTTGTTGATATGGACGATTATACAAAAATGGAAAAAGGCGCGCGCCTCTGGAGCCGGATTGCGGGCGTTGGAAAGGCGGTGCTGCTGGCGCTGTGGGCGCTGATCGTGCTCTTTCCGTTTTACTGGATGGTGCTGACCTCGGTGAAGAGCTATGGGGAATACAGTTCGGAGTCGGTGCCGAAGTTTTTCACGCTGACGCCCACCTGGCAGAATTACGCGGACGCGTTTACGCAGGTGCCGTTGGCCCGGTATCTGGCGAATACCGTGTTTTTCGCGTTAGTGACGACGGCAATTATGCTGGTGGTGATTACGCTTTCGGCGTACGCATTCGCACGGCTGGATTTTCGGGGGAAAAACGTGGTGTTTGTGTTTTTCCTTTCGCTGATGATGATTCCCAATGAGCTGGTGATCATTACGAATTTTGTGACCATCACAAATCTGAATCTGCGCAATTCATTCCCGGGCCTGATTTTACCGTCGGTGACGTCCGTTTTCTATATTTACCTGCTCAAGGAGAATTTTGAGCAGATTCCCGACAGCCTGTATTATGCCGCAAAGGTGGACGGGACCTCGGATTTTAAGTATCTGTGGAAGGTGATGCTGCCGATCTCCAAGCCGACAGTGACGACGATCACGATCCTGAAGGTGATCGAGTGCTGGAACTCGTATGTGTGGCCGCGCCTGATCACGGACGACCAGAATTATTACCTGGTGTCGAACGGAATTCAGGAGATCCGGGAGAACGGCTTCGGCCGTGAAAATATCCCGGCGATGATGGCGGCAGTCGTGGTGATTTCCGTGCCGCTGATCGTGCTGTTTCTGATTTTCCGGAAGCAGATTATGGCCGGCGTGTCGCGCGGGGGACTGAAGGCCTGAAAAAAAGCGGAATCCAGGAGAGCGGGGTGGTCGTATAAAATGAATGGAAAACGATGGGAAACATCAAATGGTATTGTATATAAAACTTCGTATGAATCATCAGACGGAGCTGCACATAAAACCAGGTCTGTAATATCAGACGGTTCTTGGCGTATTTGGCGAAGAAGGATTTCCTTTGCGCTCCTGATGCTGATTTGCGTATTTTCACTGACGGCCTGCCACGGCGCGAAGGAGACGAAAGAGGCCTTTGCGGTGCCGGACGAGTTTGACGAGTCGCAGGAATATGAGATCACGTTCTGGGCAAAAAATGATACGAACAAGACGCAGGTGGCGATCTACGAGCAGGCGGTTGCTGATTTTGAGGAGCTGTATCCGAATATTACGGTGAACATTCGGCTGTATACAGATTATTCGGATATCTATAACGATGTGATCACGAATATCGCGACGGACACGACGCCGAATGTCTGTATCACGTATCCGGATCATATTGCCACGTATCTGACCGGCGACAACCAGGTCGTCTCGCTGGACGATCTGATGACGGATGAAAAATATGGCCTGGGCGGGAGTGAGCTGGCCTTTGATTCGCCGACGGTTGATGAGATTGTGCCGCAGTTTCTGGAAGAATGCCAGATCGACGGATATTATTATGCGCTGCCTTACATGCGCTCGACCGAGGCCTGCTATGTGAACAAGACCTATGTCGAAGCTTTGGGCTTCGAGCTGCCCGATACGCTGACCTGGGATTTTATCTGGGAAGTGTGCGAGGCGGCGATGGAAAAGGACGAGGACGGCAATTTTGTGGTGAATGGGCAGAACGTCATGATCCCGTTTATCTACAAATCGACGGACAATATGATGATTACCATGCTGAAGCAGCTGGACGCGGGCTATTCGACGGAGAACGGAGAAATCCAGATCTTTAACGATACAACGACGGAGCTTTTATACGAGATCGCGGATCACGCCGAATCGAGAGAGTTTTCCACCTTCAAGATTTCCGGCTATCCGGCCAACTTCCTGAACGCGGGACAGTGTATTTTCGCGATTGACTCCACAGCCGGGGCCACCTGGATGGGCACGGAAGCGCCGCTTCTGGACATCAGCGAGGACAAGCTGGTCGAGTTTGAAACCGTGGTCATGGCCGTGCCGCAGTATGACACGGAAAATCCCCAGATGATTTCCCAGGGACCGTCCATCTGTATTTTCAACAAAGACGATCCGCAGGAGGTACTTGCTTCCTGGCTGTTCACCCAGTATCTGCTCACCAACGAGGTGCAGATCGCCTATTCACAGACCGAGGGCTATCTCCCGGTGACGACCAAAGCGCAGGAGTCGGCAGAGTATCAGGACTATCTGTCCCGCTCAGGCGAGGACAATTCCACTTACTACAGCGTGAAAATCGACGCCGCGAAGCTGCTGCTTGACAACATTGAAAATACCTTCACCACAGCTGTTTTCAACGGTTCCACCTCCCTGCGGAGCGCGGCAGGACAACTGGTTGAAAATACAACCAAATCCGCCCGGCGTTCAGAGACGATTGACGATGCGTATTTCGAGACACTCTACAGCGATGTGACCTCCCTCTACCGTCTTGATCAGATCGAGACGACCGACGATGGGGACGACGGAGGGCTGAAGGATCTGGGACCTCTGCCGCAGACTTCGGTGATTTTGCTTGGCACAATTGCGGCAGTGTGGGCACTGATTTTGCTGTATCTGCTGTGGCAGGCGGTGCGGAAGCGGAGGCTGAATTAAATGCTCAGACCGACAGCAATGCGAGTAGAAGTGGTTTGCGCGTATCAAATACTGGTAGAGTTTGATAATGGGGAAAAAAAGATATTTGATGTCGAACCATATATAAAGGGAGAATGGTATGGGAAATTGAGAGCATTGGAATATTTTAAACGAGTTTCTACGGATGGATATACCGTTGTCTGGCCGGATGGACAGGATATCTGTCCGGATGAGCTTTATGAGTATGGGAAAATGGCATCCTGAACATATGTAATAGTGGTTTAAAAAAATTCATTTTTTATATGATCAAAATCATCTGGGAGGAAAAAAGAATGGACTTAAAAGAAATACTGCGGCACGTGGATCATACCCTGCTGGCGCAGGACGCGACCTGGGAGCAGATTCAGCAGATCTGCGACGACGCGGTGAACTATGGGACGGCATCAGTGTGCATCCCGCCAAGCTATGTAAAGCAGGCCAGTGCGTATCTGCAGGAGAAAAAGGCTGCTTTGCAGGACAAAACTGCCGCGGGCGGAACGGTTGCGGCTGGTGCAGTCTGTGCCGGAAGCTTTCCGGTCGTTTGTACGGTTATCGGTTTTCCGAACGGGTACAATACGACCGCAGTCAAGGAATTTGAGACAAAGGACGCGATTGCAAACGGCGCGGATGAGATTGATATGGTCATCAATATCGGTTGGGTGAAGGATCAGAGGTACGACTGCATCCGGGAGGAAATCCGCACTCTGAAGGCTGCCTGCCAGGATAAAATCCTGAAGGTGATCATTGAGACCTGCCTGCTGACGGACGAGGAGAAAATCCGGCTCTGCGAAATTGTCACGGAAGCAGGCGCTGATTTCATCAAGACCTCGACCGGCTTCAGCAAGGGTGGTGCGACCTTTGCGGATATCGCTCTTTTTGCGGAGAATGTCGGGAGTGATGTGAAAATCAAGGCAGCCGGAGGGATTTCATCGCTGGAGGACGCGGCGCATTTTCTGGAGTTGGGGGCGTCCAGACTTGGCACCAGCCGGATTGTGAAGATTGCGAAGCAATTATAAACAGGCTTTTTCCCGCCGGGCTATGCGCCCTTCGGGGAGGCATTCTACACTTCGCATGAGATATTCCCCTCGCCGGGATATGTCCACAATCTCTGATTGTGGATGTGGGCATTCCACGCTTCGCATGGGATATTCCCTATATCCGATTGTGGGGTTGGGTATTCTATTTAGTGCGCGGGATAGGATTAGTAACGTAAAAGATACTGAACAGTGATGTACTGACACCATTAAATTTATATGAGGAGGCAAAAAAATGGGAGTTGACGCAGCAAAAGCAAAAGAAACAATTGAAAGCGGCAAAGCCATCCTCGGCCTGGAATTCGGGTCGACGAGGATCAAGGCGGTATTGGTGGACGAGGCGAACCAGCCGATCGCGTCCGGCAGCCATGAGTGGGAGAACCAGCTCCTTGATGGGAGCATCTGGACCTACAGTCTGGATGCCGTCTGGAGCGGACTGCAGGACTGCTACAGCGATCTTGCGGCAGATGTAAAGAAAAAGTATGATACGGAGATTGTAAATCTCGCGGCCATCGGCTTCAGCGCGATGATGCACGGCTATCTGGCATTTGATAAAAATGATGAGCTGCTGGTGCCGTTCCGCACCTGGAGGAATACCATTACGGAGCAGGCGGCAAAAGAACTGTCTGAGCTTTTCCAGTTTAATATTCCGCAGAGATGGAGCATCGCTCATCTGTATCAGGCGATTCTGAATGGGGAAGAGCATGTGAAGGATGTCACGTTTATTACTACGCTCGCTGGTTATATGCACTGGCAGATGACCGGTCAGAAGGTGCTGGGCATCGGCGATGCGTCCGGCATGTTCCCAATCGACAGTGAGACCAGAGATTATAATCAGAAAATGATGGATCAGTTTGACGCGCTGGTTGCTCCCAAAGGGTATCCCTGGAAGCTGCGCGAGATCCTGCCGAAGGCTCTTCTGGCCGGAGAGGACGCAGGCTTCCTGACCGAGGAAGGCGCGAAAAAGCTGGATGTTTCCGGAAAACTGAAAAGCGGCATTCCGATTGCCCCGCCGGAAGGCGACGCAGGCACTGGTATGGCTGCGACGAACAGCGTAGCGGTACGCACCGGCAATGTCTCAGCCGGCACATCCGTTTTCGCCATGATCGTACTGGAAAAAGAGCTTTCAAAGGCATACCCGGAGATCGACATGGTAACAACCCCGACTGGCGACGCAGTAGCGATGGTGCACTGCAACAACTGCACCTCCGATTTGAACGCATGGGTGGGGCTGTTCCGTGAGTTTGCTGAAGTCTTTGGAGTAAGCGTTGATATGAATCAGCTCTTTGGCACCCTCTATAACAAAGCACTCGAGGGCGACAAAGACTGCAGCGGCATCATTTCCTATAATTACTTTGCAGGAGAGCCGGTGACCGGCCTGAATGAAGGCGGCCGTCCGCTGATGGTGCGCACGCCGGATGCGAAATTCACACTCGCGAACTTCATGCGCTCGAATCTGTACGGCTCCCTGGCAACCCTGAAAATCGGCCTGGATCTGCTGCTGAAAAACGAGGACGTCCAGGTAGACCGCATCATGGGGCACGGTGGTCTGTTCAAGACAAAAGGCGTCGGTCAGAGCATCCTCGCCGCGGCGATGAACTCCCCGGTATCCGTGATGGAGACCGCAGGAGAGGGCGGTCCCTGGGGCATGGCGATCCTGGCTTCGTATCTGGTACATAAAAAGGACGGCGAGACTCTGGACACCTTCCTGAATGAGAGCGTATTTGCCGGCTGCGAAGGCACCGAGATGCAGCCCGATCCGGCGGATGTGGAAGGATTTGACCGCTACATCGAGAGCTATAAGGCTGGCATCGCGGCAGAAAAAGCGGCGGTGGAAGCAATTTGACCCCCTTTTTGGATCAGAAAGTCAAATACCCCGATGCAAGCATACGGGGCATCAGATTTGCAGCGATGCAAGCATCGGGGTATTTGTCTCCGCTTCGCTTCGGTCGGCGCTAAACGGATGTCCACTGGACATCCAGCGCCCTCGCGGCATCTACACTTCGCTCCGGTCGGCGCTAAGCGAACGTCCACTGGTTCTCCGCTTCGCTTCGGTCCGTCCTAAACGCGTGCCACTGCCACGCAGAGCCGTTCAGCGCCGCGCGGGCGGATAGGGGAGAGAATTCCTCCTATCTGATTGCATATTACTCCGCCATAATCTGATATTTCCGCAGAAACTCGTCGGACAGTGTGATATGTCCGATGCAGTCGGCGCTGCCCGTCATATGGGCGGTCATGTCCTCATCCACGCGTACAGTAAGCCGTCCGCCAGGCATATGTACATAGACACAAGGGTCCGTAAGACCGAGCTGGTAAGCGACGCCCGCCGCCGCGCAGCAGCTGCTGCCGGATGCCAGCGTGTAACCGGCTCCGCGCTCATAGACTTCCGTGTAAATATTGTTCTTATCCGCGATGCGGATGATCTGTGTGTTGATGCCGTCCGGGAAACGCTCTGATTTTTCCAGCATCGAGCCAATCTCGCAGACGGCTTTTTTAGAAATTTCCTCCATCGGGATGATGCAGTGCAGATTGCCCATCCACACGCAGGTGCCCTCATAGTCCTTCCCTTCATAGGTGATCGGGACGTGCTCGGAACGCTCCCCGCTCTCCGGCTTTGTCTGACCGCAGTAAAGCTTGCCCATGGAGATGGTCAGCTCACGCGCTTCCTCATTGTGATAGCGCACTGTTACCGGCCGGCTCTGGGTCTGGATGGTGAATTCTTTTTTCATCACGTAGCCGGCGTCCTTCAGATATTTCGCGAAGATGCAAAGGCCGGTACCGGCGATCGCCGCCTCGCTGCCGTCCGGATTGTAAATCTTCACGCCCATCTTTCCGAAAATCTGTACCGGGCCGACCAGGATGCCGTCGGAACCCGCGCCAAACTGACGGTTGCAGATACAACGAATATCTTCCGGCTTTAATTCATAGCTGTTCTTTTCCGTATCGTAAATCAGATAGTCATTGCCGAAGCTTTGATACATGCCTAAAGTCATTTCCATAATAGAGACCTCCTGAAAAATGATCGTACACGATATTAGCTGCCTTACAGTCATACCTGTTCGCGGCGGGGCGGCCTATGCCTTCCGGTACGGCCGTCAAACGTTTCGCGAGTGTGGTTTAATTATAGGGCAATCATACATGATTTATACATAAAATTCAACCCCAAGTGAATTTAAAACATGTTTTCCCCCTCAAAAATAGCTTCGAAGGGCATGATAAAATATTTCCCGGCAATACAAACAACAGCCCCTGCTCATTGAGCAGCCACCATCAAAAAGGAGAAGAGAGTAATGAAAAAGTATCTGAAGAAACTGTTGTTGACCGTTCTTTTGTTCACGTTCATTTTTTCCATGGGAACTGTGTCTTCACAGGCAGCTATCCCAAGTATCTCGACGAGTAAGTATATCAAGACCATCGCGTCTGGCACAATCTACGTCTACACCACCTCGTCTTTGAGTAAACGCGGAACTTCGAGTCCCTATAAAGCATACAACGCGTATGTCTCTTCTGGAGACGAGGTTTATATTTTTTCAATGACCAGTTCATACGCGTACATTTCTTACCCGACTACATCCGGCCGGCGTAAGGGGTATGTAAAGACCAGCTCTCTGACAGCGAATGACTATTCAAAGAGCGCGGCAAAGAGTACGGCGCAGATTAATGTCTACAAGAAAATCGGCGGCGCGGTTTACGGCTACATCGCTAAAAATGACTCCGTCTACGCGGTGGCGCGTTCCGGCAATTATACGCAGGTCATTTATCCGGCCGGATCGCTTTATAAGATGGGCTGGATTTCCAATACGTACTATGACAAGTACATTGGCGGCACCACCACAACGACCACAACCACCTATTATGTCACTACAACGGCAGGATTAATTCTTCGCAAATCTGCTTCGAGCTCTTCGTCAAAGCTGACTACGATCCCTTACCAGGGCGCGGTGCAGGTATCTTCCTTTACCTCAAGCGGCGGCACGAAGTGGGCAAAATGCACTTATAATGGGCTCTCCGGCTACTGTTCTTCCGCTTATCTGTCCACAACGAAGCCGAGCGGGACGAAGCTGAGTTACGCATTGTATAAAAATACCAGTGCTTATATTTCCTGCGGCTTTGACGGATATACGACTACGAGCGGCCGCCATGAAGGAATCGACATCAAATATAAGCTGAACGCGGCGGTATATTCTCTGACCTCCGGTACGGTCCTGGCGATTACAAGAGGATACAGCGGCACGAATGGACTGTCGACCATCTGCGTGTACGATTCCGCTTCAGATAAAACTGTGGTGTACCTGCACTCCAATCCGCTCAGCTCTCTGAAAGTAGGTCAGACTGTTTCCGTGGGGCAGCAGATAGCGACCGAAGGATGGCGGGGAGTCTCAAAGAGTTCAGGATCCCACACACACGTAGAAGTGAGAGAGGGCAAGAAATACTCGGCGGCGAAGAGCCTCAATGATTATACCCTTGACAATTCGAATCCAACCTCCTACTGGACTTCCAAAGGATATATCATCCAGTAGCGCAGTCTCTATTTTCCATTGAACCAGTTGATGTGTTTCACAGAAAACCCCCTGCCGCGGAAAGCATGGCAGGGGGGTAAGTCTCTCTGTTCGATTTTCATTCCGCAGCAGAGCATGGACTCGTTCAGCCCTGGTTGAACAGCGGTGAGAGAACGTCTGCGTAAGTCTGGAAAATATCCAGCAGGATGGTGTTCCAGTGTCTTGCGTCCTGTTCGGTGTTGCCGAATACGTAGTCCTCCTGTCCGTAGTCGATCACGTCAAAGCCCGGGATGGCTTTGCTTGCTCCGGCGGTGCGGTAAGCAGCTGCGTCAGCGAGAGAGAAGGAGACACTTGTGATATCTTCATAGTTTACCCAGCTCGTGAGATCGGTGCCGGTCGCCTCGGTCGCGGTGCCGTTGGTGGTTTGTGCTTCCGCGGCTGCTTTTTCAATAGTCGCCGCGCCTTCTACATACTCTCCGTACATCTGGTCTACATAGAGCGCGAGAGAGTTGCCGAAGATTTCAGACGGTACATGGCCGCCGTTCCACTGCCACTCGATTTCCGCATCGATGCCTGCGTTCAGCATGGCGATCTGCAGATTCAGTGAGGTAAACATGGACATATCGCCCTCAGAAGCACCCATGACGATTCTTGTCCAGGTCGCGTCCTCGGTACCCTCTGCGCCGATGTAGTTCAGCGGATTGTACAGAGAAACGATGTTGTTACCATACTTGTCGCCTTCCAGGATGGACGTGATGTCTGTCTCGTAGGCTTCTACCATTTCTTCATAGGTCGAATAGTTCGCGGAATCCTTAGATCCGCTCGCGGACTGTGTGGTGCCTTCATCCGGGGTGCCTACCTCCAGCTGGTTTGCGGTGTTGTCGTTTGCGGCAGTGGTTTCATCTTCTGATGATTCTGCGTCGGCTGCTTCTTCGGAAGCTGCATCGGCAGCGTTTTCACTGTCGGCTGCTGCAGCATCATCCGGCAGATCACCGTTCGGAA